>JBEAYI010000011.1:0-13640 GCA_041159375.1 Actinomycetota bacterium | reverse complement strand
TTGAACACGTGCAACCATTGCATCCGTAGTTACAGATTTAGCATCAGTTGTGGCGCCCGCAATTACCAAAGTGATTTCTCCAAGCACTTCGTTCTTCTGGCTCCACTCAAGTAATTGAGATAAATCGCCGCGAATTGTCTGTTCGTAGTGTTTTGTCATTTCGCGGCAAATGGCGGCTTTACGATCAGAACCAAAAGTTGCAAGAGCATCTGCAAGTGACTCTTCAAGGCGGTGTGGCGCTTCAAAAAAGACAAGAGTCCTTTCGTCAAATCTAAGTGATTCATAAAATTTTTGTCTTGCACCCGCTGTGCGTGGTGGGAAACCATCAAAAGAAAAACGATCCGTTGGTAAACCAGATAACGCAACTGCCATTGTGACAGCCGAAGGGCCAGGCAAAACTTGGAGCGCAATGTTTTCAGCAGATGCATCTCGAGCTAAACGAAAACCAGGATCACTAATTGTCGGCATGCCTGCATCACTAACAACTAGAACAGTTTTTCCAATTCTGAGTAATTCAAGAATTTCTTGTGTTCGTTCTTCTTCATTGCCATCAAAAAATGAAATAACTTTTCCTACGAACGTAACTCCGAGATCAGATGCCAATCTATGAAAGCGACGAGAGTCTTCGGCTGCGATTACGTCCGATGTTGCGATTGCATCAATTAGGCGGGCAGACGCATCCTTGGGATTACCAAGTGGTGTTGCAGCCAAAATAAGTGCCATGGCGTAATCATCTCAGTAATTCTGCTCGGATACGCTATCTCCGTGATCGCAAGCGTTGCACCAATACTTATTGCAATTGGAGCATTTCTTCTGCGCATTATTAATCTGAATAACCCAAAGGGCTTCGTATTTGATGAGGTTTATTACGTCGACGGCGCTAGGGATTTATTGAAATACGGCGTTGAGGTTGATGGCCTAAAACCAGAATTTGTTGTTCACCCACCTATAGGCAAGTGGAGCATTGCGCTAGGTATACGAATATTTGGCGATAATGAATTTGGCTGGCGAATTACAGCAGCCATTGCTGGCACGCTGATAATTCTTATTGCGGCTCGATTAGTTCACGAACTTTTTTATTCACCATTCTTAACTGCAATAACTGCAGCTCTCTTGGCCTTCGATGGATTGCTCTTGGTGCATTCGCGAACAGCACTTCTTGATCTCTTCCTCACGCTCTTTATTTTGATAGCGGCTTACTTCTGGTTTAGGCAACAGTATTGGTATGCAAGCATATTTTTCGGCTTGGCACTAGCAACTAAGTGGAGTGCGCTGTACTTCATCGCGTTATTTGGATTTGTAACTCTTTATAAATTGCTTCGTGAAAACTCAGTAAAGGATTCATTACGGACTCTTGGAATGCGCCTACTCCAATTCGGAGTGCTGCCAATCGCAATCTATTTAACTTCTTGGATTGGTTGGTTTGTTAGTGAGCGCGGATGGGATCGAGATTACGCATCAAACCCATTTAGTTCGTGGATTTATTATCACAAGCAAATGTTGGATTTTCATACTTCACTCGTTGAAAAACATGCATACCAAGCAAATCCATGGAGTTGGCTAATCATGGGGAGGCCAACATCTTTCTACTACGAATCACCACAAGGATGTGGCAGCAATAACTGCGCTCAAGAAGTATTGGCTTTAGGTACACCTGTTTTATGGTGGAGCGCAACGATTGCAGTTGCAGTACTCATTGGTTATTGGATGTGGCAGTTCTATCATCGCAAAGTCGATAGCAAACTTACTTTTATTCTTCTGGGAATAATCGCAGGATATTTACCTTGGTTCTTCTTTCAAAAGCGCACCGTTTTTAGCTTCTATGCAATCGTTTTCGAACCATTTTTGATTCTGGCACTTGTGTACTGTGCCAAACTCTTTATAGATAGAAGTCGAAATCCAGCGGATGCGCAAGTGATAATCCTTGGCTTTGTTGCTGTGGTTTTCCTGAATTTTGTTTACTTTTTGCCTCTATATCTAGGCGAAGTAATCACATATGCACAGTGGCATATGCGAATGTGGTTTCCTTCTTGGATTTAGATTATTCGTTTGAAGCGCGTGAACGATTGAGTCTTTCAACCGCTTCTTCAGCCAAGTCCTGATCAAATACTTGATCGCGTGAAGGCGTTGCGGCTGCAAGTGCTTCACGAGCTAAACGCTCTTGTTCTTCGCTCCACTGCCCAGGAATCGTGAGATCAATAGTTCTACGTGGCGTAACTGCTTTTGGCGCATTTACATAGGTTGGAACAGGAATCTCATTAGGTTGCCATGCGCCACGATTTTCTGCAGAACCTTTAGGCAAAATTACGACACCAGATAGCTCGCGTTCAGAAAGTGGAATCCAATGTTCTTTTTGAGCGGTGTGATGAACAACCTCAGAGAGATTTGTACTTGATGTACCAGATTGACTCTTTTGTAGGTTTTTAATTCTGCGCTTGTAGAGCTTCTCACTAATTGTTTGTCTTCTTACGTGCGCAACATAAATAAGTATTCCTGTTAATGGAATGAGTGCGAAGGTAATTTTCATTGTATTCATAAGACCACCAACAATTGTTGTAAGGAGTGAAATGATTAGGATTGCAAAAACTATTCTTCTTTGCATTAAACGCTGTGCAACTTTTGCTTCGTGATCTAAATCCGTGTGTATGACTCCAGATCCAGAACTTCCACCAGGTGAACTATTTGCTACGACTCGAAGTGCACTTTTGTAACGTTCAATTGATTTTCCAGAAAATTCATTTCTATCGTGAACCCATCGTGGCAAGAAATAGGCAACCCACATACCGATGATTGCCAAATAGATAAGTCCAGAAGCCATGATGTATAAAGATAGAGGGAGAAATAGGACCTATCGGGTATTTAAGCACCCATTTTGCTCTGCTTTTTTTCTATTTAACTAATGGGTTTTCTTTTACGAATGAAAGATGATCGCGCCAATCTCCATCAATATGTAGATACCGGGGGCGTTCACCTTCTAATACATATCCTGCTTTTTCGGCCACTCGACGAGAAGCAGCATTTTCAGGTCGAAGATTTATTTCAATTCGATGTAACGCTAAGACTGAAAAGCCATATTCGGTCAATAAGTTAACAGCTTCTGTCGTATAACCACGTCCTGCATACGCACGATCAATCCAATATCCGATATGAGCACCTCGCATGGCTCCTAAAATAATTCCACCCATAGATATTTGTCCGATTAAATTATTTTCATGCCAGATTGCAAAAGAAATCGAGCGGCCATCCCGTGATTCACGATTGAGGGTTCTCACTAATCTGAAAAATGATGGCAACTCTTTTTGTAGTGATTCGACATCACTGCCAGGGATAAATGGAAGTGTGGCTTCCCATGGAGATAACCACTCTCGATTTTCGGCTCGGACGTTGAGCCATTTTTTTCTATCGCGCAAACGCAATGGTCTTAGATAAATCTCTGTACCGTGAAGCGTTATCGGCCAGGAGTGTTCACGCATTTATATGTATCGCCGCTCGAGAACCACGACATTTACCGAAGCACCTGCTTCGATAGTTTCATCTTTTTCACTAAGGGCAATAAATGAGTTTGCATCTGAAAGCGTTGAAATTTCATCTTGGATTTCTAAAGCACGCACAGACGTTGCATCTTCTGAAAGTATCGCACGGACATATGAACGTGTTCCTGGAGTTGAACTGATCGCCTTCTCAAGTTTTGCTTTTACGGATGGTCGATGAATTGTCGCTACTCCAAGCATGGTGCGAATCATTGGTCGAACGAATAGCTCAAAAGATATGTATGCATTTATTGGATCACCAGGAAGAGTGACGACAGGAGTTTTGTCGGGACCAATTTGACCGAAATTATGTCTTCCACTATTTTCTATAGCTAAATCAAGTGTTGTTATTTCGCCCATTTTTTGAAGAGTGCGTGTGATTAAATCAAATGAATCATCATTACGTTCACCGCTAATGACGATTAAATCTGCTCGGACTAATTGATCTTCAATAACCGCCAAAAGTTCTTCTTCATCATCAGGAATTGAATGAACGCGATAACCAATTGCTCCTACTTCACGGACAGCAGTTGTGAGCAGCCACGAGTTCGTTTCAAACTCTTCGTCTGCCTTAAGTGATTGACCTGGTTCAACTAAATCTGGACCAGCAGACAAAATAACAACGCGTGGATGCGGACGTGTTGGCAGATGATCTAAACCAATTGATGCAGCTAAGCCAACCTGTGTTGAACGGATTCGACTATTGGCACGTAGAACTAATCTTTCGCCAGCATAAATATCTTCGGCCAATGTTGCACCGTGTGCATCCAATAAAGGCAAGTCAAGTGGCTCAAGTGGATGACAAATTCCCAGTAATGAACTGAGAAACTCATCGACTCGCATCTGCTCTGCCATAATCACACCATACTTGTTGGAGCGAGCTATCTAGGGGATTTGCGATGAAAGATAAAGCACTTATTCGTGAGCGATACCGCCGTGAAAGACGTGAGGCATTCGTTCCTGCTGTTTATTCAAATGTTCTTTCAACTCCAGAAGTAACGCAGGCCACAATTATTGCAAGCTATGTTTCTTATGGTTACGAACCCAATACCATCGAACTAAATCGCGCATTAATTAAATCCGGAAAAACCTTGTTACTTCCGCGAGTAAATAATGATCACATTGATTGGATTTATTGGGATGGCGATGAGAACAAACTAGTAGAAAAGAAAAAGATTCTTGAGCCAGTTGGCGATGTAGTTTCCCCGCTACCCGCGATTGATGTCGTGATTGTGCCTGCGCTTCGCATTGATCGCGATGGATTTCGACTCGGTCAAGGTGGCGGTTTCTACGATCGCGCTCTTCCGATGATGTCCGGATGGAAAATTGCCCTTGTGCATTCAGGTGAAGTAACTAGTGAAGTCTTGCCACGTGAAGCTCACGACATTGCAGTTAATGCAGCAGCTACTCCGGATTTAATCGTGAGATTTAGAAAGAATTAACGAACAGGTAAGTTGCGAGCCATCACAATTCTTTGAACTTGGTTTGTTCCTTCATAAATCTGTGTAAGTTTTGCATCACGCATCATTCGTTCAACTGGATAATCTGAAACATATCCGTAGCCACCTAATATCTGCACGGCATCTTGTGTCACTTTCATGGCTACATCGCTAGCAAAGCACTTGCTTGAGGCAGAGAAGAACTTGAGATCCTTCTCGCCATTTTCACTCTTAACTGCTGCGGCGTACGTAAGTTGGCGAGCCGCTTCGATATTCATAGCCATATCTGCCAACATGAATTGAACGCCTTGGAAATCAAAGATTGGTTTGTTAAATTGTTTACGTTCGTGTGAATATGCAGTTGCAATATCGAGTGCACCTTGTGCGAGACCGAGCGCTTGAGCTGCAATTGTGATGCGAGTGTGATCCAAAGTATCCATCGCTAGTGAAAATCCTGTACCAACTTCGCCGATTCGACGATCATCAGAGATTTCAACGTTATCGAAATAAACTTCACGAGTTGGAGATCCACGAAATCCCATTTTCTTCTCGGGTGCGCCAAATGAAACACCTGCATCGCTCTTCTCAACTACAAATGCGGTAATTCCTTTTGAACCAAGAGATGGATCTGTTTGTGCAATAACAGTATAGAAATCAGATACCTCTGCATTGGAGATCCATTTCTTGCTTCCGTTAATGATCCACTTATCGCCGCTCTTAGTTGCCTTTGTGCGAAGGGAAGCAGCATCAGAACCTGCTTCAGATTCGGAGAGGCAATATGAAAAACCTTTTCCCTGCGCTAACGGAGTTAGCCAACGCTTTTTTTGTTCTGCATTTCCACCCAAAATCAGCGGCATCGAACCTAATTTATTTACAGCCGGAATTAGTGAAGAAGATCCGCAGACGCGAGCAACTTCTTCAATGATAAGAACAACAGCGAGAGCATCTGCTCCATCGCCACCAAATTCTGTTGGAACATGTGCTGCAGAGAGTCCTGCTTTAGCAAGTGCTTGACCTGCTTCTATTGGATAGCGGTGATCTTCGTCGACAGCTTTTGCATGTGGTGCAATTTCTTTTTGTGCGAGTGCACGAACACTCTGGCGCAGCTCTTCGTATTCACTTGGTAATGAATAAAGTGAATCCATCACTGATTCGCCTCTCTATCTTTCTTATTTAAACTATTGAGATACAAGTTGTATTGCGCAAGTTCATCCGGCTGGCCAAGTGCTGCCATTCTGGCTGTATTGCGGTCAATACGTTTTGCTTCGTGTGAATCATCGCGCATCCACTGGATGAATGTAGCAACGAGTGCAATAAGAATTGGAATCTCCCCCATAGCCCAACCAATGGCGCCGCCCGTGCGTTGATCTGCAAGTAAATCCAGAGACCATGGACGTTGTAATGATTCGAAATATCCACCATCAATAAGTGTGCTCGCAGACATGAGTGCGACTGAGAAGAATGCGTGAATACTCATCGCCGCAAAGAGAATAACAATTCTGATTATGTGCGGAACTTTCCTCGGGTTTGGATCAACACCGACGATGACGTGGAAAAAGAGAATTCCAGTCAGAATAAAGTGAATGCTCATGAATAAGTGACCTTGATGACTCTGCATCATTCCACCGAATAAAGATGTGAAATAGAGAGCAAACAGAGATCCATCAAAAATTGCTAGTGCAACGACTGGATTCGTGAGTACTCGTGCATAGCGAGAGTGCAGAGCCTTAATAAGTAATCCGCGCACACCTAACTCTTGTCCATCGCGTGATTGTGGAAGTGTGCGAAGTGCAAGAGTGATTGGCGCGCCAAGGACTATTCCTATCGGTGCAATCATTCCCAAAACCATGTGCGCAACCATGTGCCATGAAAAAGCAAAGTGTGCATAAACGCCAAGACCACCACTAGTTGCAAAATCAATTGCAGAAATGCCAAGTGCGAAAGAAATTGTCCGACCTACCGGCCACTTATCTCCGCGCCGTGTAAGTATCACTACGCCCTTGATGTAAAGAGCGACTGCTAAAACCAATAAGCCGATCATGAAGATACTTGGGTCGTATTCAAAGAGAATTCGCGTGAAGTTTGGGGCATCAGGCATTTTCATACCTGCAATCGCAAGTGCTGCATTAAATGGTTCTTGTGAATCACGTGATGGTGGTTGATTTGATGAGAGCCACGAACCGAGAGCTGTTACAAATATCATGATTGCAGCTTCTACTGAAATCAACCGTGTCATCGCACGCCAATTAACAGATGGCTTAGCAGCTAGATAATTTCTATGTTTATAACCAAAGTAGAGCAAAACAAAGGTAATAAGGACTTTCAGAATCACAACGTATGCATAACTTGAAGACCAAGCGGCAGCAAAGTTAAGTCGAGCTGAAGCGTTGATTACTCCACTGATCACAACTGCAATTGCTGCCCACAATGCAATTTGGCTAAAGCGGGGCAATGAAATTTTGCGATCGTCCTGGTTAAGTAACGTAATTGCGATTACGCCACCAACCCAGAAAGAAAGCGCAATGACGTGGATAAGTAAAGATCCGATTGCTAATGCGTGTGAGCCGCTGGAAGCGGCATGGCTTTGAAACACAGGCGCCGAAATTGCAATGAGGGATATAAGTAGCAGTATTGCGGTATATCCAGAGGAAGTGAGCACTCGAGAAGTTAGTGCTACAAAGAGTGCAATCAATGTTTGAAAGAACAGATATTGACCTAGTGAAATCTGAAGAACAAAAGATTGCAGAACTGCTGGATCTAAAACCGCAGTAACTGACTCTCCCAAGATGTTTGCCAAAGTAAACAAAATATTGAGGATGCTGCTGAAAAACCAAGCAAAAGCTGAGACAGAAATGATTGTTCTTATCTTTGATCCGCTTGTTGAGAGCTTTCCATCTTTATCCAAGACTAAAAAGGCTAAAGCCAATAATGCTCCGATAGTGATAAAACTTGAGAGGACTGCGAAGAATTTACTGGCTGTAACCAGTGCTGAAATCATCTCTCTCTATAAATCTTTCGCGCATAGAGAGATAGAAGAACTAAAACAAAGAATGCAACAACCAGTAAACCAATAACAAATGCGTTTGTTCCCCAGTTGCTTACTTCAGCTTTTGCGCTAGTGCTCTCAACTGGGATTGGCTGCGGTGTTGTTATCTCACTTGGCGCAGCAAATGTAAATCTAAAGGAACCTTCCAGCGGAACATCGTTTTCAGCAAACAGTGAATAAGTGACGGTGTAAACACCAGAGACCTTAAGAGTTTTCAAACCAATGACTGCACTCGCTCCATCAATTGCAAGGACGCCGTCATCAACACGTTTACCTTGCGGATCTGTAACTTCCATTGAATTTGCAGCATCGATGAGTGGAAGTTGTCCTGTAACACTGACCACACTTGGTGCAACTGTTACGGTCGCTCCACTCATTGGATTTGTAGCGATGAGTGAATTGGCATTTGTTGCAGGAGCAGTAACAAAGAGCGCGATGACAGCAATGCTGAGTACTCGCATGATCTTCATTTTTACCCCTCTTCCACCGCTTTAATTCGCATCTATCTTCCCACTTCTTTAGACTTGGTATCTACCCCTGGCTGGGATTAATACGGGAAAGGAATAGTCAGATGCCTACATATCAATATGCATGTGCTGACTGTGGCCATGAATTTGAGGCTTTCCAAACTTTCTCTGAAGTATCACTGACCACATGCCCTGAGTGCAAGGGTGAAGTCCGAAAGATTTATTCTGCAGTTGGCGTTGTCTTTAAAGGTTCAGGTTTTTATAAAACAGACTCTGCAAAGTTAAATACAACTAAAACTCAACCAACACCTGCTCCTGCACCAACACCAAAAACTGATTAATTAACCACAACTATTAATCTGTGTGGTGGGGCGGCTTATCCGCTTTTATTTCAGCTTCGCGCTTCGCATCTTCAAGCGCTTGTTCGTGATCTATTTCATCAGACGTAACATTAGGCAAGATTTCGCTCATATGTACCCTCCGATTAGAATTGAACACCTAATAGTAGCGAGATAACAGGGGCGCAATGTTTGCAGGGCTTGGAAGATTCATAGTTCGTCGTAAGAAATCAGTATTAATAGTTTTTATCATCGGAATTCTTGCTGCAGGTGGTGTCGGATCTCTCGCATTCTCAAAACTCGATAGCGGTGGTTATTCAGACCTTAATAGTGACTCTGCAAAAGCCTATGAATATTTAACGGATAAGTTTAAAGTTCAAGAACCTGCTGCAATTTTAGTAATCGACACAGGAGACAGAAGTGTTAATGATCCTGATGTGATTGCAGAAGCTGCTGCACTTGAAGCACAAGTGAAATCTGTTGCACAAGTAGACCGCACACTTTCTTATTGGACTACTGGTGGCGCTCCTTCAATGAAAGCCGCGGATGACAAAGCTGCATTCTTATTCATTTTTTCTGATCCAGATTCAAATGACTGGGCCGCACTCGAGAAAATTGGAAGAGAAGTTCAAGCTAAGTTTGATGGCAAGCAAGATAACTTCACCGTATACGCATCAGGTGCGGGAGTAATCACGCACGCCATCAACAATAAAATTAAGGAAGACTTATTCCTCGCTGAAGCTATTGCAATCCCTCTTACTTTTATTCTGTTGATTTTCGTATTCGGCGCCATGGTTGCATCCGCGATGCCGTTAGTAGTTGGCGTTAGCGCAATTCTCGGTTCATTCTTGATAATTTATATTCTCACTCTATTTACAGATGTTTCGGTCTTTGCGCTCAACCTGATTACAGGTTTGGGATTAGGACTAGGAATTGATTACGCATTGCTTATTGTCAATCGATTCCGAGAAGAGTTGCACGCAGGCAAGAGCGTCGATGAATCAGTGGTTACAACGGTTGCAACGGCTGGAAAAACTGTTTTCTATTCCGGATTAACTGTTTTTGTCACGATGGCTTCGCTCTTGTTATTCCCACTAAACTTTTTGAAATCATTTGGTTATGCAGGTGTTGCAGTAATTTCATTAGCCGTTTTAGGTGCACTAATTCCATTGCCGGCACTCCTCGCAATTCTGGGTCATAAAATTGATAAGGGCGTAATTCGTAAAGCAGGAATTGTTCCTTCTGAGGATGGTCGTTGGGCTCGCACTGCGCGCACAGTTATGAAGCGACCTGTACCTGTAGTTATTGGTTCGCTACTAATTCTTGGTGTACTTGCTGCGCCAATAACCAATATTGCTTTTGCACAAGTTGATGCACGCGTTTTACCTAAATCCGATCCTGCAGCTGTTGCTTCAACGGTCATTGATGATCGATTTACTGGACTTGAAGGCAGCCCAATCGAAGTTGTTATTCCAGATGGCAAAGGTAAAGAGATTGAAATCAATAACTTCTTGGCTCGAGTCCAAGGTGTCTATGGAATCTCACGAGTTGGCCAGATTGAATACTTTGGAAACGATGTTCGTGTACAAGTGATTTCAAGTGAACAGTCTCGTACGTTAGATGCACAGAGAATTATTCATGAGATACGCGATTTGCCAGTTCCTGAAGGAACACTCATTGGTGGCGCTGCCGCAGACTTCACTGATTCACAAGATGGAATCGCGCGCACTCTTCCGTGGGCACTCGGTTGGATTGCACTCTCTGTGTTCATTCTCATCTTTGTATTTACTGGTTCAATAATTTTGCCGATCAAAGCTGTACTACTTAACGGCTTATCACTCATCGCAACACTGGGCGCCGTCACATGGATCTTTATTGATGGTCACTTGAAGTGGCTAGTCGGTGATTTCACTGTGACTGGAACCCTTGATACAGGTTCGGTCATTTTGGTCGCTGTTGTTGTCTTTGGTTTATCTATGGACTACGAACTCTTCTTGCTCTCTCGTATTCGAGAAGAACACCTTGATGGAAAATCAAACATAGAATCAGTTGCTAAAGGTTTACAGCGCTCTGCGCGAATTATTACGGCCGCAGCGTTATTGCTTGCAGTTGTGTTCGCAGCATTTATGACTAGCGGTGTTACTTCAATCAAGATGCTTGGCTTTGGTGTGGCATTTGCAGTTCTACTTGATGCAACTCTTGTCCGTGCATTGTTAGTGCCTGCACTCATGCGTTTATTTGGTGAACGCAATTGGTGGGCGCCAAAATCATTGCAACGTTTTACTTTAAAACACTAATAAGTGTCCCCGGCGGGAGTTGAACCTGCGACCTACCGCTTAGGAGGCGGTTGCTCTATCCACTGAGCTACGGGGACCGATATTGCTAATACGCAATCTTCCCATTAAAATTACATTTCTAATTGATTCGGAGTTTTATCCCATGTGGGGCCAGGAATGAAGGCGCTTGTAATCGGCGCTGGAGGCGTTGGAAGAGCAATAGCCAATATTGCATCTCGTAGATCATTCATTACATCAATGGTTATTGCTGATCGCACGTTATCTCGTGCTGAAGAAGCAGTTGCCAGGGTCAAAGACTCAAGGTTTTCCGCTGCAGAAGTTAACGCCGCCGAACTTGAAGATATTCGTAGCCTCATAAGGCGTGCGGCACCCGATGTTGTAATTAACGCAGTCGATCCACGATTCGTGATGCCGATTTTTCTTGCGTGCGAAATTGAGAATGTTAATTACATTGATATGGCGATGTCGCTTTCGCGCCCACATCCTCACTATCCGTATACCGAAACTGGCGTGAAACTCGGTGACGAACAATTTGCTCGTGACTGGAATTGGGCAGAAAGAAAGATATTTGCACTAGTTGGCATGGGTATCGAACCAGGGATGAGTGATGTATTCGCTAAGTACGCATCGGATAATTTGTTTAGCAAAATTGATTCAATAACTATTTTAGATGGTTCGAATTTAACTGTTGAAGGCTATGAATTCGCTCCATCATTTTCTATTTGGACAACTATTGAAGAGTGCCTGAACCCACCAATCGTCTGGGAAGACGGTCGCGGTTGGCACACAACAGAACCTTTTAGTGAGATTGAAACCTTTGATTTTCCTGAAGGCATCGGCCCAGTTGAATGCGTAAATGTCGAGCACGAAGAAGTTATTTTGATTCCGCAGAAAATCGAAGCGAAGAAAGTTAACTTCAAATATGGTCTCGGCGCACAGTTCATTACGACTTTAAAAACAATTCATATGCTCGGATTAGATCGAAAAGAAACCGTTGAAGTTCAAGGTATTTCTGTTTCGCCACGTGACTTACTTGCTGCCTCGCTTCCCGATCCTGCAACACTTGGCGAACGCATGCACGGAAAAACCTGTGCCGGTACTTTAGTAAAAGGAATTAATAAAGAAGGTAAGCCATACGCGTGCTATATCTACAACGTTGTTGATAACGCTTGGTCAATGAAAGAGTACGGTGATCAGGCTGTTGTGTGGCAAACCGCAATCAATCCAGTTATTGCAACCGCAATCAATCCAGTTATTGCAATGGAGTTAATCCATAAGAAGATCTGGGTTCCAGAAGGCGGCGTTTCTGGTCCTGAATGGTATGACCCAATGCCATTTCTTGATTTACTTGAGAGCTACGGAACTTCCTGGAAAATCCGAGAGGAAAAATAACCTATGGCTAAGGACTTTGATGTTCTCATCATTGGTTCTGGCTTTGGCGGATCAGTTTCAGCACTCAGGCTTACTGAAAAAGGTTATTCAGTAGCAGTTCTTGAAGCAGGAAAAAGGTTTAAAGAAAAAGATTTCCCTAAAACTTCTTGGCGTCTTCGCAAATTTCTATTCTTTCCAAAAATTGGGTTGCTCGGCATACAGAGAATTCACGCGCTGCCTGATGTGTTAATTCTTGCGGGTGCAGGCGTTGGTGGCGGTTCACTTGTGTATGCAAACACTCTGTATCAACCACCTGATTCTTATTTTCAAGATAAGCAGTGGAACCACATCACTGATTGGAAATCAGAGTTATTACCTTGGTATGACCAAGCTAGTCGAATGCTTGGCGTTGCAGAGAATCCATACTTTTCTCCAAGTGATCAAGCAATGAAAGATGTTGCAATCGAAATGGGCGTTGGCCATACATTTAAAATGGCGCCACTTGGAGTTTATTTCGGTGAAGGATCTGGAGTTGCGAGTAAAGATCCATATTTTGGCGGCGTCGGTCCTGCGCGAAGTGGTTGCCAACAATGTGGTGCATGCATGACTGGTTGCAGGTTTAATTCAAAAAATACTCTGCCTAAGAATTATCTTGGATTAGCAGAATCTGCAGGAGCCAAAGTATTTCCACTGACAACTGTGACTTCATTCGAACAAGCATCAGATGGCTCATGGATTGTTAAAGCTAAGAAAACAAATGGACTTTTTCATAGAACGAAGACTTTTACTGCAAATGAATTAATTGTAAGCGCCGGAACGTATAACACCCAAAAACTTCTGCACCGTATGAAAGCAACAGGAAAGCTGCCAAAACTCTCTGATCGTCTCGGTGATTTATCTCGAACAAATAGTGAAGCACTTACAGGTGCTCTTTTGCCGAAATCCGATATTGATTTCAGTAAAGGTGCGGCAATTACCTCATCATTCTTTCCTGATGAGCACACTCACGTAGAACCTGTTCGCTACGGCAAGGGCAGTAATGCAATGGGTTTGTTGCAGACAATCATGACTGATGGCAACGTTGCAAAAGATCGCCGCCGCCAATGGGTTCGCGAATTCATCAAAAAACCATCTTTGTTATTGCGTGTTCTA
>JBEAYI010000087.1:0-3739 GCA_041159375.1 Actinomycetota bacterium | reverse complement strand
GTGTTACCGCGCATATGGTCCAGAGCTAGAAACCGAATACACAGTGGTTGAAGCTGGAATGCAGACACCAAAACTTAAAGATGCTGACTTCGTTGGTAAAGAAGCTCACGTAAAGCACCGCAGCGAAAAGCCAGTTGCAATGCTCTGTACTTTGTTTGTTGATGATCACACATCTTCAACAGGTGAAAAGCGCTACATGATGGGTAACGAACCAATTCTTACTCTTGATAAGCAACCAATTACTGACTCACATGGACGTCGTTCATATGTGACAAGTGCTGGTTCTGCTCCATCACTTGGAAAGCACATCCTGATGTCGTACTTACCAACCGAACTAGCAGTTGCAGGAAATAAGTTCATCGTTGAATATCTTGGTGAGCACTATCCATGTTCAATTGCTGAGGTAGGCGCTACATCAGTATTTGACCCATCCAATGAGAGGATTTTGGCGTAATGGATGTTTTAGTCTGTTTAAAGCGAGTACCTCTCGCAGGTGGAACGTTAATTCTGACACCGGATGCAAAAGATATTGAAACTAAGCATCTTGGTTTTGGAATCAGTCCGCACGAAGAAAACGCTGTCGAAGCTGGCGTGCAACTAGTTGAGCAAATGGGCGGAACGCTTACATTGCTAACTCTTGGACCATCTGATGCGGAAGAACAATTACGTGCGCAGTTGGCAATTGGAGCAACTCGCGCGGTTCTTCTAGAAACTGATGGACAAGAGTGGGACCCACAAGGAACTGCAGCCGCACTGGTGGACGCGATCAATGCTGAAGAGACGAAGTTTGATCTCATTATTTTCGGCGCTGAATCAGTTGATAGCGCTGGATACCAAATTCACGTGCGTGTAGCACACGCTCTTAATCGACCAATTGTTACAAACGTTAAGGCGATGAAGATTGAAAATGGAATCGCATCATGTGAACGTGTTGTCGCAACTGGCCGCGAGCACTATGAGGCACCGCTTCCAGCAATTGTGACTGTGCGAGATGGTTTAAATATTCCTCGTTATCCATCAGTGCCAGGTCGCATGCAAGCACGCAAGAAGCCAGTGGATATGAAGAAAGCTGATCCGCGCGTGCCAAAGCTAGAAAAACTCAATCTCACAATTGCTCCATCTAAATCAACAGGAGCAGAAATTTTGGGCAACGGTGCAGATGCCGTTCCTGCCTTAGTTGAAGTTCTAAAGAAGATCGGAGCGCTCTAATGATTTTGGTATTAGTAGATCACGATCGGGGCGAACTCGATCCATTGTCACTGCGCGCACTTACTGCTGCTCGCAAACTCGGACAAGATATCGAAGCTGTTGTCATCGGAAAAGATGGAGCAGGCCTCGCAGGAGTTGTTGGCGAATACGGTGCAAAGGTTTTACACGTTGCAACTCACGCAGACATCACTGATTACACACCACAAGCATCTGGTCGCGCGCTTAAGGATCTTGTTGAAAAAACAAATCCAGCCGCTGTCATTGCAGCCGGAAGCCCACGCGGAAATGAACAATTGGCACACCTGGCAGCATTTTTAGATGCTCCAATGGCATCTGATTGCTCATCAATCACACTCGGCACACCACACGTTGTACAACGTGCGCGCTGGGCAGGAAACCTGATTGAAGAAGCAAATGTGCACTCACCATTGTTGATTGCCTCAATCTTTCCATTTTCGACAGAACCAGAGTCTGCCAATGGTGGCGCTGCGACTGTTTCTGAGTTCCAACCAACACTTGAAGCAAGTGACACAGTTGTTCGCATTCTTAGCCGTGACTCTGGTGAATCAAAGGGTGGTGGCGTAACACTCAGTGATGCAAAGGTAATTATTTCTGGTGGTCGCGGAGTTGGCGGTCCAGAAGGCTTCGGTAAGTTAGAAGAGCTTGCTGCATTAATGGAAGGCACAGTTGGTTGTTCACGTGTTGTGACAGCATCTGGTTGGCGTCCACACGCAGAGCAAGTTGGACAGACCGGAACCAAAGTTGCGCCAGATCTTTACATTGCTTGTGGAATTTCCGGTGCGATGCAACACATTGCTGGAATGAAGAACAGCAAGACAATCGTTGTAATCAATACAGATCCTGAAGCACCAATCCTAAATTATGCAGATTACGCAATTATTGGCGATTTGCATCAAGTACTTCCAGCACTAACCACTGCAGTACGAGAAGCAAAGGGATAAAAATATGTCCGACATCGAAATCGCCCAGAAAGCCACAATGAAGCCAGTTCTAGAAATTGGCGCGTCCCTTGGAATCGGTGCCGAACATTTAGAACCGTACGGTCATTACAAAGCAAAGATCTCTCTTAAATACTTGGATTCATTGCCAAAGAAGAGTGATAGCAAACTTGTTTTAGTAACTGCAATTAGTCCAACACCAGCTGGTGAAGGAAAGACAACAACAACTGTTGGTCTAGGAGATGCGCTTCGCCATATTGGTAAGAATGCACTCATTGCACTTCGCGAACCATCATTGGGTCCAGTCTTTGGAATGAAGGGCGGAGCAGCAGGTGGCGGATATGCACAAGTTGTTCCGATGGAAGATATCAATCTTCACTTCACCGGAGATTTCAGTGCAATCGCGCTAGCGAATAACTTGCTTGCAGCACTTTTGGATAACCACATTCATCACGGCAACACGCTAGATATTGATGTGCGCCGTGTTGCATGGAAGCGCGTAGTAGATATGAATGATCGCGCACTCCGCGAAATCGTCGCGTCCCTCGGTGGTGTTGGAAATGGAATGCCACGCCAAGATGGTTTCGACATCGTTGTTGCATCCGAAATCATGGCGATTTTCTGCCTTGCAACTTCTATTGAAGATCTCAAAGAGCGAATGGGCAAAATAGTCGTCGCATACACACGCGATAAGAAGCCAGTTCTTGCTAGTGATCTCAATGCTCATGGAGCGATGACTGTAATTCTTAAAGATGCATTCCAACCTAACTTGGTACAAACGCTAGAAAATACTCCAGCATTTGTTCACGGTGGTCCATTTGCAAATATTGCTCACGGCTGTAACTCAGTGGTTGCAACAACCTCTGCACTAAAACTCGCTGATTACGTTGTAACAGAAGCCGGCTTTGGCGCAGATCTTGGAGCTGAAAAGTTCATTGACATCAAGTGCCGTAAAGCTGGAATCGCACCATCTGCATGCGTGCTTGTAGCAACAATCCGTGCAATCAAATACCACGGTGGCGCTGACCTGAAGACAATTACTGATGAGAATCTAGATGCACTCGAAAAGGGAATCGTAAACCTTGAGCGTCACATCAAGAACATCACAACCGTCTATAACTTGCCATTGGTTGTTTCAATTAACCACTTCACAAGTGATACAAAGGCTGAAGTTGAATTACTTCGCAAGAAGGTTGAAGCACTTGGTGTAAAAATTGTTCTTGCAACTCACTGGGCAGATGGCGGTAAGGGCGCTGCAGATCTTGCACACGCTGTTGTTGAACTCTGCGAGAAGCCATCGAAGATGACATTTGTCTACGAAGACAGCGCAACTCTCTGGGATAAGGTCACAGCAGTTGCTACAAAGATTTATGGCGCTGTAGATGTGACAGCTGATGCCAAGGTGCGCAATAAGATTAAAGAACTACAAGATGGTGGCTACGGTCATTTCCCAATCTGTGTTGCAAAGACTCAGTACTCATTTTCAACTGATGCCGCGCTTCGCGGTGCACCAAGTGGTCACTCGCTAAATATTCGCGAAGTTCGTTTATCTGCTGGCGCTGAATTTATTG
>JBEAYI010000010.1:0-20349 GCA_041159375.1 Actinomycetota bacterium | reverse complement strand
GAAGAAGTAATTTCTAAAGGAATCTACAACGCATTTACAACTTTAAATCTGCGTTATTCCCAATTGGCTCCGGTCACAACGTGGGAAGAAAAAAACACTGGAAATAACCTTCCTGCACAAATTGAAATCTTTGCTGATAGCGATCATCCAGATGAGTACAACTTCCTCTTCATCGCCAAAGGTGGCGGAAGCGCCAACAAATCTTTCTTATATCAAGAGACGAAGGCTGTGCTGAATCCGACAAGTTTTATGAGTTGGCTAGATGAAAAACTTCGCTCAATTGGAACAGCCGCATGTCCGCCGTATCACCTAGCAATAGTTATTGGTGGAACAAGTGCTGAGCACACCGTTAAGACTGCAAAATTAGCAAGTACACATTATTTAGATTCACTTCCAACATCGGGTGATGCTAAAACCGGTCACGGATTTAGAGATATTGCACTGGAAAAAGAGGTTCTCGAACTCACTCGCACTCTTGGAATTGGTGCGCAATTTGGTGGAAAGTATTTCTGCCATGACGTACGCGTTGTGCGACTACCTAGACATGGTGCATCTCTGCCCATTGCAATTGCTGTTTCTTGTTCTGCTGATCGCCAGGCAAAAGCAAAGATCACTAAAGAGGGCATATTCATTGAGGAAATGGAGCGCGATCCAGCTCGCTTCTTGCCAGATACTCACGATGAACATCTTGCAGAAGGTGTAGTCAATATTGATCTAAATCAGCCAATGGAAAAAATTCGTGCAGAGTTATCAAAGCATCCAGTCAAAACTCGACTCTCTCTGACCGGAACTCTCGTGGTTGCTCGCGACTTAGCGCACGCAAAAATTAAAGAAGCAATGGATGCCGGCGCACCAATGCCTTCATACCTAAAGGATTTCGCTGTGTACTACGCAGGTCCGGCAAAGACTCCTGCTGGTTATGCATCTGGTTCCTTTGGTCCAACAACAGCAGGGCGTATGGATTCATACGTTGAGTATTTCCAATCACGTGGTGGATCATTTGTAATGTTGGCAAAAGGTAATCGCTCACTCGCTGTGACAAATGCTTGCAAGGCACATCGCGGTTTCTATCTTGGTTCAATCGGTGGACCTGCAGCCAGACTTGCTCAAGATTGCATTAAGAAAGTTGAAGTTTTGGATTATGAAGAGCTGGGCATGGAAGCCGTCTGGAAAATTGATGTAGTGGATTTCCCAGCATTTATAGTTGTTGACGATAAAGGAAATGATTTTTTTGCAGAAACTTCTAAGCCCTTAACAATTGGTAAGAAGCCGGTTTAGTAGTAGTTACTGCGACGCCACTTATTCCATGCCGCACATGGCGAGTCATATCGTTCTGAAATGTAGAGAAGTCCCCACTTAATCTGGGTGGTTGGGTTTGTACGCCAATCCGTTCCGACTTTATCCATCTTTGAAGCAGGAAGCGCTTGAGCAATTCCGTGTGCACCTGATCGTGGATTACGGGCTTGGTAATTCCAATGGCTCTCTTTTGTCCAGAGACGATTCAGACATAGGTACTGCTCTTCGCCCCAGCCATATTCATTAGCCATCATCTCTTTGGCAAAACGCTTTGCTCCCAACGGTTTACGAGCAGATTCGACCGCCCGAGACATGGAGGAAACCAAGGCAATTTCACTGGAGAAAACTGTGCGGCGAGTATTGAGAGCCGTCGTCAAAGATGCCGAAACCGCAGTCGCAGTAGATGGAGCGACCACCAAGAGCGCTGTTCCTGCTGGAGCATCTGGCAGGACCAGACGGGTAGTCATCGGAAATTCCAAACCATAGGCAGTTGGTTGGGCACTAGTTACAAAAAGAAGGGTCGCAATAGTTGCCCAGATCGCGAGCAAAGTCTTTCGCATCTTCATAAGAAGCACCCTCCTTTCAAAAAGAGTCCTACAGCCGCAGCCCGCTACACCCTGAAAATTTCAGGGCTAAGAGCTAAGGGGAATGGCTTTAGAGTGTCTTGTAGGGGTGAGTCGAGCAACTTAATAGCAGCGTGAGTCGCAAATTCATAGAAAAACCTCAAGGTGTGGACAAGTAAAAGCGCAGGTCAGCACTGTGAAAGTCCAATATGTCCGAAATGTGAGTGTGAGATTAAACTTTAGCCCGAAATGGGGCCTTCGAGCATTTCAGTGACCAGGGCGGCAATAGCTGAGCGCTCCGAACGGGTCAAGGTGACGTGGGCAAAGAGCGGATGCCCCTTGAGAGTTTCAACCACAGCCACAACTCCATCGTGACGACCGACTCGAAGGTTGTCGCGCTGGCCAACATCGTGAGTGAGGACCACTCGTGATCCTTGGCCGATGCGGGAGAGCACGGTGAGCAGGACTCCTCGTTCTAAAGATTGGGCTTCATCAACGATGACAAATGAGTCGTGCAATGAGCGACCACGGATATGGGTCAGGGGAAGAACTTCGATTAATCCTCGGTCGATGATTTCATCAATGATCGGTTGGCTCACCAGTGCCCCAAGGGTGTCAAAGACTGCTTGGGCCCATGGCGACATTTTTTCGCCTTCGCTGCCGGGTAAGTACCCGAGCTCTTGGCCACCAACTGGATAGAGCGGGCGGAAAATAACAATCTTCTTATGAGCTCTGCGCTCCATCACTGCTTCTAAACCTGCACACAACGCGAGCGCTGATTTTCCAGTACCTGCGCGACCACCCATTGAAACAATTCCGATTTCTGGGTCTAGTAATAAATCCAGAGCAATTCTCTGTTCGGCGCTTCTGCCATGAAGACCAAATGCCGTTCTATCTCCGCGGACTAGTTGCAATCTCTTATCTGGAGTTACGCGAGCGAGGGCGCTCGCACGATCAGAGTGCAGAACAACTCCAGTGTGAATTGGAAGTGTGTGTGCTTCTTCGTGATCTGCAAAGTCAGATGCATACAAATCATCAATCACGTTTGAGCCAACAGTAAGTTCTACGATGCCAGTCCATCCGCTGCTAGAGACAAGTTCTGCTAAATACTCTTCGGCTTCAACACCGACTGAAGATGCTTTGACACGAAGTGGTAAATCTTTTGTCACGAGAACAACATCTTTGCCATCGGTCATTAAGTTCTTGGCAATTGCCAGGATACGCGAATCATTGGTGCCATCTCGCAAGAATCCATATGGCATCGAACTTAAATCAGTGTGGTTTAACTCAACAGAGAGCGTTCCGCCTTCTGGATTAATCTGAATTGGCTGATCAAGGCGACCATATTTCAATCGAATATCATCAAGGCTACGAAGAGCTGCTCGTGCAAAATAACCGAGTTCTGGATGATCGCGCTTGGTTTCTAACTCACCAATGACTGCGATTGGTACTACTACTTCATGTTCGGCGAAGCGGGCCAGTGCCCCGGGATCTGCAAGTAAAACGCTAGTGTCGAGAACATATGTCTTTCGCCCTTTATTACTAGCAGTCAATCGCTATCCCCCGAATCTCCTATGTCTCAAAGAATAGGCTCTAAGGGCTCGAAAAAAATCGACACGACGAAAGTCTGGCCAATAAGCTTCACAGAAGTAGTACTCCGAAAGTGCGCTCTGCCATAACAAGAAGCCACCAAGACGTTGCTCGCCAGATGTTCTAATTATTAACTCAGGATCTGGTTGGCCTGCGGTGTATAAGTATTTGGAAATTTCATCGGCATCCAGAGCTGCAGCTGCATCGCTCAAACTCTTTCCACTCTCAGCACTGGTCGTGAGATAACTCTTTACAGCATCGACAATTTCTCGGCGTCCGCCGTAGCTAATTGCCACGTTGACCTCTACGCCGTCATCTCTAAATGGCTTGAGATCGCTCAGCTTTGTCGCAAGCCAGTCCGGCAAGAGATCTAGCGCTCCAACAGCTTTGATGTTCCAACGCTTTGTGGCAGCGAGCGCGTCAACGGTTTCGCCAATAATGCGAAGTAGCGCGTCTAGTTCTTCTTGTGAACGTTTGAAATTATCCGTGGAGAGCAACCACAACGTAACAACTCGAACATCTGCCTCATCACACCATCCAAGAAACTCAATGATTTTCTCTGCCCCTGCGCGATGCCCGCGGGATGAGTTTGAAACACCAATATCGTGTTCATCTACTTGATTGGCTTTTGCCCATCGACGATTGCCATCAAGGATGACTCCTACGTGGTGTGGTGTCTGCGAAAAATCTAAACCTCGGACAAGTCTTCGCTCATAGAGTGGATAGAGCGCAGATTTAATGAGCTTACGAATACTGCTTAACAACACGGCGCTCCGCAATCAGTGAAGCAACTGGAAGAGTTCCAGCAAGAATAAATCCGATCATGCGTTTTAATGGAAAGCGTGCCACTGCTGCAAATTGAATCGCAGTCAAAATGTAAATTGGATACAAATATCCATGGACCAATGGAACCCAGCGCACGCTGTCGAGAAGAGTTGGATTGTCGAGGATGTACTTTGCGGGCATATAGCCAAACCACAAAAGAAGTGACAAGACTCCGGCGATAATCGCCATCACTCTAAAACGCATTAATACACCGCTCACGAATCCCCCTCAGGCCGCAACTCTACGGCGATAAATAGGAAGGTAAAGAACCACCGCCGCCATAAGCCACCAAACTACAACATATGAAATGTGTTGCCAATAAAAACCAGGAATTCTGGCCGTTCTCAACTCGGGTGTGACTCTTGTTCTTTCTATCACGCCTTCACGCAATTTCTCATCGGATGCAATTACATACCCGTCGTAGAGATCTAAATCTGTCAGACTCACAATGACGCTGCTGTCCAAACGTGAAATTACTCCCGGTGAATTCAGAGCTCGATCTTCACTTTGATGCGCACGCAAAATGCCGACAAGTTCTACTCGGTTGGACATAGATAGTTGTGGTTCTTGTAATCGCTCCGACCAGAGTCCACGCACAACTAATATTCCAGCACTTGAATCTACTTGCAGAAGTGCAACTTCCCAATCATTAACAACTCCAGCACCATCTTTTTGATTCGGCGCTCTGAAGTTAGCGACATAAAAACCTGATGCCTTTACAGACTTGCTATCGTTTTGTTTATCAAGGGATGTACGTGGCTCGGCCAACTCTTGTAGTGCTACAGGAGCAGAGATTGGCGGTGGTGGAGCATTGAGAATTTCCTTCAAAGTTGCAGCTCGATCAAGTTGCCATATGCCGAGTCCAATAAAAATTGCAACAATTAGAAGCAATGAGGTGTACTCAAGAAACTTCTTAAACACAGGATAAATTAGTTCTGTTGTTCGTCTTTATTATTTTGTAAGCGGTTAAAGCGCTTATAGAAACTACGCAAGAGAAGTACTACAGAGATAGTTAAGAAAATCATCGTGAGAGAGCCTGCTAGGCCCATGCTTACATCTTTTTCCATGTCTAAATCCTCTCATTTTTCAGGATAATCTGTGCACATGAATTCAAAGGGCTCCTCGGAGTTTTCATACGAGGATAGATACGGAATCAAGCCCGCCAAAGGCTGGAAGTTGCCTGCAACAATTCTTGCCATCATAGGAATCACCTGGGTTTTTTGGGCTGGCTTGTTTCATGCACAGCCTGAATTTCGAATTACTTTAATTTCCTTTTCAATCGTTTCAGATGAAGAAGTTTCAATTAGATATGCGATCCAACGAAATGATCCAAGTACGCCAGCAACCTGCACACTTCAAGCAAAGGATGCTGACAAAAACGTCGTGGGAGAAATTGAGGACGAAATCACCCCAGGCCGTGCATCATTTGAACAAATTACTTCGATACCTACGCGTAGCGCAGCAGCTACTGCGATCGTTGCTCGCTGCCGGGTCAAATAACTAGATTCACAATTAGTCCGGCTTTCGCTACCGTTACTCCCCTTATGACTTCACAAACATGGCTCACGCAAGAAGCAGCAGACCGTCTTGCTGCTGAATTGCTACACCTCGAAGGTGAAGCACGTACTGAAATCGTTAAGAAGATAGAAGCAGCACGCGCCGAAGGTGACCTTAAGGAAAATGGTGGCTACCACGCTGCGCGCGATGAACAAGGAAAAATTGAAGCGCGCATTCGTCAGTTAAAGCAGATGCTCGAAAACGCTCACATTGGAACTCCACCAGCAAGTGCTGACGGAGTAGTGGGCGCCGGAATGGTTGTCACTGCAATTGTGGCCGGAGATGAAACAAAGTTTTTGCTTGGTTCCAGAGAAATTGCATCAGGTGATCTCGATGTCTACAGCGAGAAGTCTCCACTTGGTGCTGCAGTAATGGGCGCAAAAGTCGGCGAGAGTGTTTCATTCACTGCGCCAAATGGAAAGAGCATTTCAGTGCAGATTAAGCACGCTGAGTATTACTCTTAAATACTAGTTACTAGCGTTCTTATATTTCTTAACACTCATTGGAACGAAAATAATCATGATTAATCCCATGTAAATAAATGACATGGTCAATGGGTTCTCACTTGGGAAAGAACCAGCTGTAGCACCAAACTGATTTTCAAGTCCAAATAGTTGGCGGCAAGCAGCAACCATCGTTGAAACTGGATTCCATTCGGCAACGTATTGAAGCGGCCTTGGCATTCCAGTCGTTGGTGCAAATGCATTCGATAAGAATGTAAGTGGGAAAGTAACCAAGAAACTCACGTTCTGAACTACACGAGCATCGCGAGCAGATAATCCAATGTAAATACCAACCCACGAAAGCGCGTAACCAAAGAACAACAAGAACAAGAACGCGAGAGCAACATTTAACAATCCAGAAGTTGGACGCCATCCGACTAAGTAGCCCGCCATTCCCATCACTGCAAGAACAACGATATTAAGTAGTGAGTCTCCGAGTGTTCTGCCAACGATAAGAGCTGAACGTGAAATTGGAAGTGATCTGAATCGATCAATCAATCCCTTTTTCATATCTTCTGCAAGACCCGATGCAGTTGCTGCCAATGTAAAGGCAACTGTTTGCACGAAAATTCCTGGCATCAATAGTTGTACGTATCCACCTGGTTGACCGGTTTCAATTGATCCACCAAATACATATCTGAAGAGCAACACGAACATAACTGGTTGAATGGTTGAGAAGATTAGTACTTCAGGAACGCGTGCTAACTGAAGCAGCTGGCGCTTAGTGATAACTAGTGAATCTTTAATTGCGTTCATTTAGTCACTTCCTCTACTTCTGCGGCATGACCAGTAAGTGACATGAAAACATCATCTAGGGATGGGCGCTTTAATCCAACATCTAGCGCGTGAATTCCTTCGCTATCCATCGACCTTAGGACTTCCATAAGCGCCATTGACCCTGTTGAAACTGGTGCAGAAATTCTTCGAAGTCCTTCATCAAGTGTCGCCTGGTTTCCACTGATACGCGAAACAATTTCGAGAGTTTTTGGAATGCTCGATTGTTCAACAACTACTTCGAGGCGTTCGCCGCCAACTTCTTTCTTGAGAGCATCGGATGTTCCGTGAGCAATGACTTTTCCATGATCAATCACGATGATGTCATCAGCTAATTGATCAGCTTCTTCTAAGTACTGCGTTGTCAGAAGCAATGTGACGCCACCTTTAACGAGCTCCTCAATAACGCCCCACATTTCTTGACGACCACGTGGATCTAAGCCAGTTGTAGGTTCGTCAAGGAATAAAACTTTTGGTTTCACAATCAATGATGCTGCTAAATCAAGGCGACGGCGCATTCCACCTGAATACGTTTTAATTGGTCGCTTCGCACTTTCAGTAAGTGAGAACTGCTCTAGTAATTCTTCTGCTCGCTTAACAGCAGCGTTTTTATTCAAGTGATACAGACGTCCAAACATCACTAAGTTATCCCAGCCTGTGAGAGTTTCATCAACGGCTGCGTATTGACCAGATAAACCAATTACTTCACGAACTTTTTCTGGATGTTTAATTACATCGATTCCAGCAACACTGGCTCTTCCTGAATCTGGTGCAAGCAAAGTTGCGAGAATTCTCACGCCTGCACCATTTGGACCAAGCACGCTTAAAACAGTGCCTTCTTCAACATCAAGGCTTAAACCATCGAGGGCTTTTACTTTGCCTTTGTTATAGGTCTTCACAAGATTTTCGGCTATTACTGTTTTCACGGAGTAAACTTACCGCTATCGCATGTGGCTGCGCCACATCCATCAAGATTAATTCGTTCGTTGAGAGGCATTTAAAATGAGTAATGCGCCCGTAAAAATTCATACACATCGAGAAATTATGGTTATTTTGGGCGGCCTAATGACCGGCTTGCTCCTTGCTGCCTTAGATCAAACCATCGTCTCAACAGCTCTTAAAAGTATTGTTGAAGACTTCGATGGGTTAAATCATTACACATGGGTTGTTACGGCTTATCTTCTAACTTCAACAGCGTCTACTCCGCTATACGGAAAAATTTCTGACATTTACGGTCGCCGAATAGTCTTTCAATTCGCGATCGTTACTTTTTTAATTGGATCTTTTCTGGCAGGCGCATCTCAAGATATGACGCAGCTCATCGCAACTCGTGCGCTTCAAGGTTTAGGTGCCGGTGGACTAATGGCGCTAACTTTCGTAATCATTGGAGACATCGTTCCTCCTCGCGAACGTGGCCGTTATCAGGGATATTTCGGAGCAGTCTGGGGGCTTTCATCAGTTGCCGGACCTTTACTCGGTGGATTTTTCTCAGATCACGCAACAATTTTGGGCATCACTGGATGGCGCTGGATTTTCTACATTAACTTGCCATTTGGAATTGCAGCATTACTAATTACTTCAGCCGTACTTCATATTCCAAAAGTTAAACGTGAGCATTCAATTGACTACCTCGGTGCCCTTTTGATGGTGACTGCAACCGTTTCAATCCTTCTTACTGTTTCAATTTATGGCCCAGAAAATGGCTGGTTAGATCCACGAACCATCGGATATCTGATTGCAGGAGTTATTTTGGTTGCTCTCTTTATTTATTGGGAGTCAAGAGCTAAAGAACCAATTCTGCCTCTCGAGCTATTTAAAAACCACACGTTTACTCTCACATCAGTTCTTGGTGCAGTAATCGGTGCTGGAATGTTTGGTGCAATTGTTATGTTGCCTCTGTACTTGCAGGTCGTGAAGGGTGCATCGGCCACTGAGGCGGGGTTAAAACTGATTCCTCTGATGCTTGGAATTGTTACAACTTCAATATTTAGCGGTAAGGCAATATCAAAAACCGGTAAGTACAAGAAGTTTCCGATAATGGGTACAACGCTAATGACCGTTGGAATTCTTCTTATGGTTACGTTAACTCGAGAAACACCTTTCTGGCAGCTCTCAATATTTTCAATTCTTGTGGGTGCTGGCCTTGGTCTTTCTATGCAGACAATTGTTATTGCACTTCAGAACTCAGTTGATTTCAAGGATATGGGAGTTGCAACGAGTTCAAATACATTCTTTAGATCACTAGGTAGCGTTTTCGGCACAGCACTCTTTGGCAGCATTCTGACAAATCGCGTAACGCACTATTTGGAATCCGGATTTAACGAACTTTCCACGACAAATCCTGCAGCGGTATCAGGCTTTGATCCAGCAACACTTGAGCAGCTCTCCTCTAATACATCGGTTCTAAAGGACCTTCCACTATTAGTACAGAACACCGCTCTAGATGCTTTCGTGAATTCGTTTCATGTTGTATTCCTAGCTGCAGCGCCAGTAACTGCATTGGGAATTGTTTTGGCACTCATGTTGCGTGAAGCACCACTTCGTACCAACCAGGACTATGCAGCTGCGCGTGAAGATGCAGCTGGCGAAGCGCTTGGATAACGATTGATTACTCGATTCAAAGAGAAGTTCACTAACCCCTTTGCGGAGTTTCCGCGAGAAGTAGGTGTCCTTGTTTTTGCATCCTTTTTTGTTGCTGTTGGATTTGGAATCATTGCTCCAACAATTCCGCTCTTTGCAAAATCTTTTGGAGTAAACAACGCACAAGTTGGATCCATCCTTTCTGCATTTGCCTTTGCCCGATTCGCTTCCGGTTTGGTTGCAGGAAAGCTCGTAGACATATTTGGTGAGCGACTCGTCTACACAGTTGGCATTGCATTCGTTGCGCTCTCCTCATTTGCTGCAGCCCTTGCGCAGTCATACGAACAGTTGTTGATTTTTAGATCAGCAGGCGGACTGGGATCGTCAATGTTTTCTGTTGCGGCTGGTTCAATTATTTTGCGTGCAGTTGGTGATGGCCAAAGAGCTCGTGCGCAATCTCTATACAACAGTAGTTTTCTAGTTGGAATGATGGCTGGTCCAGTAATTGGTGGTTTCTTAACAGCAATTTCACTTCGTGCGCCTCTACTTGTTTACGGTGCGTTGCTCGTAGTTGCCAGCACTGCTGGAGGTTTCTTACTTCGTAACTCTGTTTTAGCTGCGCGTCCAACAGAGAAATCGTTGGCTGTTAAAACATCGATGCGTGAAGCACTTGCAATGAAACCATATGTCATTGCCCTCATTATTTCTTTCTCAACAGCCTGGGTTTTATTTGGAATGAGTAGATCCGTACTTCCGTTATTCATGGTTGAAGATATGAAATCTTCGGCAGGATTTATCGGAATTGGATTCACAATCTCAGCAGTGGTTCAAGGATTATTCCTTCTAAGAGCTGGGCGTCTCTCTGATGAACGTGGGCGTAAATTCTCTGCAATCTCTGGATTAACGCTCCTTGGAATTTCCGTTCTTTTACTTGTTGTCACATTTCATCCTTGGATATTCCTGCTATCAATGTTTATTGGCGCTTTTGGATCGGCATTTCTTTCAACGACTCCATCAGCAATTGTTGGAGATGTTCTCAAAGGCAAAGGCGGGCAAGTAATTGCGCTCTATCAAATGTCCGGAGACGCCGGCGCAATGGTCGCGCCAATTGTTCTCGGATTTATTGCAGATCACTATGGCTTCAGAGCAACATTTGCCGTAAGTGCGCTACTTGTAACTTTCGCAATTATTGTTGCAACAAAATTGCCCGAGACGCGGTCTTCGCATCTC
This sequence comes from Actinomycetota bacterium, assembly GCA_041159375.1. Lineage (GTDB taxonomy): Bacteria > Actinomycetota > Actinomycetes > Nanopelagicales > Nanopelagicaceae > Planktophila. The sequence continues at coordinate 9,431 of JBEAYI010000010.1, read as the reverse complement.
GGGCAATCTAGTAAGTAATTTAAATTTAGTCGCGACCACGCAAAATAGATAGAAGTCGCAAGATTTCCATGTACAACCAGACGATTGTGACCATTAGTCCAAAGGCTGCTCTCCATGATTCTTGTTCTGGCGCTGCTGCTGCAATTCCCTTTTCAATCGCATCAAAATCTAGAATCAAAAAGAAGCTAGCGAGCGCGACACCGGCAATAGCAATCATTGGTCCTACGCCTGAAATTCCAAAGAGTCCAAGTCCGCCACCAAGTCCGGCGAATGAACCAATAATGCTTACAAGTCCGAGCAATAAGTAACCCATTGCTGCGCCGATAAGCATCTTTGTGAACTTGGGTGTAACTCGAATACGACCGCTGCGGTAGGCAACGAGCATTCCTACGAATGCACAAATTGTTCCCATAACAGCTTGTCCAGCGATTCCTGGATAGGCACCATTAAGTACATTGCTGATTGCGCCGAGTGCAATTCCTTGCACCGCTGCGTAAGCCAGAATTAATCCTGGACGAATTGTTTTGCTAAATGTATTAACCATTGCAAGGCCAAAACCTGCGAGCAATGAAATTAGAACAATCCCGCCGCCCAAATTAAGTGTCCATGAAATGCCGCCTGCTACAACTAGCACTGCAAGTAACATGCCTGTGCGTGTGATGACGTCATCCATAGTCATGCGACCAGTGCGAGCAGATGATGCTGCAGGTGCGTTATATAGATCTTCTAATTTGCTTGGATCAACTGCTGCATAACCCGGATTCTTAAAAGAACGATTGAGTACTGGGTTTGAACTTTGCATTGAGTGCATTTCTCCTTTTGTAGTTAAGCGTGCCCCCGGTGGGGGTCGAACCCACACTGGAAGGATTTTAAGTCCTCTGCCTCTGCCATTGGGCTACAGGGGCCACGTTTTACAACGTGGGCAAATCTACCCGTTTTCCCAAGCGCAGAAACCACCTATAAAACAGGGAGGTCCTTGGGTTTATTCCCCTTAATTTCTCGCTAACGACCAGGCGATTCCGTCCAAAATATCGGCTTCGGATGCAACAAATTCTTTAGCTCCAGTTGCCTTCATAATTTCTGATAGCACGAGGGAGCCTGCTGCGAATACATCAGCACGACCAGGATGCAAGAAGCCAACGTTAGATCTTTGTTCGGCGTTCATCGCTGCAAAAGTAATTGCAACGTGATGTGTTTGTTCAGCACTTACACGAGCTAAGTGAATGAGATGGCGGTCATATTTTTCGAGGTCTAAAGCACTTGCTGCCACGGATGTCGCAGTTCCTGCAACGGCAATTAAAGTCTTCGCTTGGGTAATTGGAACGGTTAATGCCGCGACGGCAATCGCTTCTTGAATGTCTCTACGCGCGTTTTCAATCTCTTCAGCTTTTGGAGGATCGGAGTGGATATTGCGTTCGGTCATGCGCACACATCCAATGTTTACACTCTTTGCAAATTCAACTTCGGAGTGGCCGTAAACAAATTCAGTCGAACCTCCCCCAATATCAACAACTAAGAATGGGGCATCACTGGCAGCGAATTCCTTTGTCGCACCGATGAATGAGAGTCGTGCTTCTTCATCACCTGAAATCACTTCCGGCTCGATACCGAGACGCTCTTTTACTCCGTCGATGAAAAGTTCGCGATTGGTGGCATCACGTGTTGCGCTAGTTGCGCAGAAGCGAATCTGTTCTACTCCACGCTTTGAAATCTCTTGCGCAAATAAATCAACGGCTGCAAGAGTTCTGGCAATTGCATCTGGGTGAAAAGCTTTATTCTGGTCAACACCTTGACCCAATCGAACGATTTCCATGGTGCGATAAATCTCGCGGAAATTTGAACCGTCGATATCTGCAATCAATAATCTAATTGAGTTTGTTCCACAATCAATCGCGGCAACTCTCATGCATTCATCTCCGAATTACATGCGTTCTCTTTCCACCACTCGGGCAATTTACTTAAGGCTTCATCGCCGAGTGGATTAACGCCAGGGCCTGCAGAGAGTGAATGTGCAACTAACGAGTGCAAACACTTCACGCGATCTGGCATTCCTCCTGCAGATATTCCTTCTACTTCTTCTACAACTAAACCAAGTGCATCTCGGTCAGTTAAATAAGCTTCATGTGCTTTCTTATAGGCGGCTGCTAAATCAGGGTCATTGGCAAGGCGTTCATTCATTTCGGCCATCAAACCTGATGACTCAAGGGTAGAAATGGCGCCAGTTAAGCGCGGACACGTCGCGTAATAGAGAGTAGGAAAGGGAGTTCCATCGCCTAAGCGTGGTGGAGTTTGTACAACTGCTGGTTTAGAGCATGCACATCTGAAACCAATTGCGTGAACATCTCTTGGTGTACGTCCTAATTGAAATTCGATGCAGTCAAGATCTCCTGGTTGTACGTTCTTCACTGATTTCGAGTTTCCGTAATCGAAGCAATCATTCGTGCGTACCAAGGTTGTCCATCAGGAATCTTGCTTGCAACTGTTGTGCCAGTTTCTTCTGTGTATTGACCACTTGAATCTGTCACTATGTATTGACGTTCTCCTGGTAAAACAAAGTGCAGACGTTCGCGTGCCTGAGATTTAATGTATTCAGGATCTCGCCATAGCAATAAGTCTTTACGTGCTTGTTCTAGCGCCGTGTTATTACTTTCGACTTGTGATTTCAACGCACTGATTTGAGCACGCTGCGTGAAGTAATGCTTAATTGGTGGAGCAATTGTTAACGCCATAATGAATAAAACAGTTGCTAAAGCCAGTGCTCGACTATTTCCACGTCGTTTGTTGAAATTCAGTTTGCGACGACGTGCCATCACTTATGCCTTAAAGCGTGGGAAAGCTGCACGGCCTGCATAGACCGCACCATCGGAGAGTTCTTCTTCAATTCGAAGTAACTGGTTGTATTTAGCAACTCGTTCTGTACGAGCTGGTGCACCAGTTTTAATCTGACCGCAATTAGTTGCGACAGCAAGATCGGCAATTGTTGTGTCTTCTGTTTCACCAGAACGGTGACTGAGCATGCTTCGGTAATCAGCACGGTGCGCCATATCAACAGCATCTAATGTCTCTGTCAGTGTTCCGATTTGATTGACCTTTACTAATAGAGCATTCGCTGTATCTGTGTCGATGCCCTTTTTCAGACGCACAGGATTAGTTACAAATAAATCATCTCCAACAATCTGTACGCGCTTTCCAAGGGATGCTGTCATTGATTGCCAGCCTGCCCAATCTTCTTCATCAAGTGGATCTTCGATTGAAACTAATGGATACGCGTCTACAAGTGATGTGTAATAAGCGATCATTTCTTCTGAAGTTTTTGTTGAGCCTTCGAAGTTGTACTTACCCTTTTCGTGAAATTCAGTAGCAGCAACATCCATTGCAAGTGCAATGTCTTTACCTGGCTTAAATCCAGCGAGATTAATTGCTTCGATAATTAGATCTAGGGCTGCGCGATTGCTCTCTAAGTTTGGTGCAAAACCACCTTCATCACCAACGCTCGTTGCTAGTCCGCGCTTTTTCAATACTGATTTAAGTGCATGATAAATCTCTGCGCCCCATCGAAGTGATTCACGGAAAGTTTCGGCGCCAATTGGAGCAACCATAAATTCTTGAATATCCACATTTGTATCAGCGTGAGCGCCGCCATTTAAAATATTCATCATTGGTACTGGGAGCAGATGCGCGTTTGGTCCACCTAAATAGCGAAAGAGTGAAAGATCGGCGCTCTCTGCTTGTGCTTTAGCAACTGCGAGAGAAACGCCAAGAATTGCATTTGCACCGAGACGAGATTTATTTGGAGTTCCATCTAATGCAATCATTTCGCTATCAACAAGGCGTTGATCCTGTGCATCTAAACCGATTACTGCATCAGCAATTTCGCCGGTAACAAAGGCCACCGCTTTTTCAACACCTTTACCTAAATATCGCTTACCGCCATCACGAAGTTCTGATGCTTCAAATGCGCCAGTAGATGCACCGCTTGGAACTGCTGCGCGTGCTTGCGTTCCATCTTCTAATTGAATTTCGACTTCAACCGTTGGATTTCCACGGGAGTCTAGAATTTCACGAGCGCCAATTGCTTCGATAAGTGCCACGTTAGTCCCCTTTAAATCGCCTAATTCTTTACGTGCGAACAGCTAATCCTACCGTGACTCCTGCTGCGTAATCTCACGCATTATTTGCTTGCTCTGCATGCGTAATGCATCTTCCGGATCAATTCCATTCTTATGTGCCCACGCGATAACACTGAGCAGCGCGCTGCCAACTGATTCGGGAGTTGCTGGAGATTCTTCAGAGTAGTTCGGAACATTTATGTCCACGCCATATTTTTCTGCGCGATACAGCAATTTATTGATAAGTGAGAGCGCGGGCTGAGACAGTGCCACTCCATCGAGTGCTGATGTACGCCCCTTTTCAGCTGCTTTTAACTCTTCCCAATTTGCAACTACTTCGTCGCTTCCACTTACTTTCTTATCGCCGAAAACGTGCGGGTGCCTACTAATGAGTTTTTCTGTAATGACTTGGGCGACATCTTCGATTGAAAATGGATCAGTTGGATGATCTTGCGCAATGCGAGAGTGGAAATAGACCTGAAGCAAAATGTCACCGAGTTCTTCACGCATTCCTGCTCGATCTGATTCGGCAACAGTGTCAATGAATTCATATGACTCTTCGAGTAGATACTTAATTAAGGACTCGTGAGTTTGCTCTGCATCCCACGGACAACCACCTGGTGAACGGAGTTGATCCATCACCTCAACTAAGCGTTGCAAGTATGAAGTACTCATACCTAAAGGTTGATTAACTACTTATCAGAAGGCGTGACTGCAGATCCCGCTGAATCAACAGGAACAACATCGGCATTGACTGCATCCCACGCACCGTAGCGAGGATTAATTGTGACCTTGTTTTCTTGTGCAATTTCCACAATAAGTCTTTGAATCGCAGTACCAATTTGATCAGCTGGAATTCCAGATGTTTCAAGTGCTTGGCTCAACTTGTCAGAAATAATGATGCTCTGAAGATATAAGTCAAAATCTTTTGCAGCAATTCCGGCACCAACTAGTGCTGTTGGTAATCCTGCTTCGCCACCAACTTGTTCGGTAATGCTCGCTCTACGAGTATCAATCTCCGCTTTCGTAACTGAGAAATCTAATTTTTCGGCTACCTTGTTGAGCAATTGTGAAAGCACGTGAAAACGCATTTGTGAACGATTGAGATCTTCGCCAACTTCTAGTTGCATCTGTGAAGAATCTACTTTGCTTCGCTCGGACATGATGTCATTGATGCTTGATTGAACGGTTGCTTGTGAAATCTTTACCGAACCAACGGAGGCTGCTGAACTCACTTGCGAACAACCAGTAAGCAATAGCGCTGCTGATATCGCCGCAATAGAAATAACTTTTTTCACTCTGAACTGCCTTTCGACGTTGGTGCCAATTCGGTAACGACCTGTGTTACCCAAGCCAGAAGAGAAGTATCCACTATCGGAGCAGTACTTTCGGACGGATTCCACGCAGAACTCTTTGGCAAAGCCACTAATACCGTCGAAGATGCAGATTTATAGAGCGACCCGGGATACATGCGCGCCAATTTAAGTTGCTTTGATTCAGGCAAATTCATGGGAGATAAACGAACGAATTTTCCTTGGGCGACCACTTCTCGAAGCGAGATGCTCTTTGCAAATGCGCGTAGCGCTGCAACTCCTAAAAGAGTTTGAGACTCTTCTGGCAATACTCCAAAGCGATCAATCAATTCTTCTTCAATTGCTAGAACGTCATCCCCATTTCGTACATCAGCAAGGCGGCGATATAAATCAAGACGTAGGCGTTCTCCTGGAACATAGGTTGCATCCAGGTGCGCGTTGATTGGCAACTCAACTTTGCATTCGTGATTTGGTTCGGCACTTTCAATGATTCCTGATTTATATTCGTGAACAGCTTCACCAACCATGCGCATATACAAATCAAATCCAACATCTGCAATGTGGCCTGATTGCTCTCCACCCAATAAATTCCCAGCACCACGAATCTCAAGATCCTTAAGTGCAACTCGCATTCCCGCACCGAGTTCGGTATTTGCTGCAATTGTTTTTAATCGATCATGCGCTAATTCAGTAAGAGGTTGATCTGGTGGAAATAAGAAATATGCATATGCACGTTCGCGGCCACGACCAACTCGACCACGCAATTGATGTAGCTGAGATAGCCCAAAGAGATCTGCTCTTTCGACAATTAAAGTATTTGCATTTGCGATGTCTAGTCCGCTCTCAACAATTGTTGTACAGACCAATACGTCAAAGTCTCGATTCCAAAATGCAAGAATGACATCTTCGAGGGCGCCTTCACTCATCTGTCCGTGCGCGATTCGAATGCGAGCTTCAGGAACAAGCTTCTGCAATTTCTGTGCAGCTTGATCTATTGATTCAACACGATTGTGAATATAGAAAATCTGTCCATCTCGTAATAACTCGCGGTGAATGGCAGCAGTAATCTGCGCATCATCTCGAGCTCCCACATAGGTCAAAATTGGATGGCGCTCTTCTGGTGGAGTTGTGATCGTAGACATTTCACGAATACCAGTTACAGCCATTTCCAGAGTTCGGGGAATTGGCGTTGCAGACATTGCCAAAACATCCACAGTAGTTCGCAGCTTCTTAAGTGATTCTTTCTGTTCTACGCCGAATCTCTGCTCTTCATCGACAATAACGAGGCCAAGATCTTTGAAATGTACGTCATTTGAAAGTATTCGATGGGTGCCAACAACAACGTCAAATGTTCCTGATTCAACACCTGACAATATTTCTTTACTCTCTTTAGCAGTATTGAATCGAGATAATCCAGCAACCTTTATCGGAAATCCTGAATATCGTTCTTCGAATGTTTTTGTATGTTGCTGAACAAGCAAAGTAGTCGGAACTAAAACTGCAACTTGTTTACCATCTTGGACTGCCTTGAATGCTGCTCTAATTGCAATCTCTGTCTTTCCATATCCAACATCACCACAAATAATTCGATCCATCGGATATGGGCGTTCCATATCTGCTTTGACTTCATTAATGGTCGACAGCTGATCAGGAGTTTCTATATACGCAAAGGAGTCTTCTAGCTCTCGTTGCCACGGAGTATCTGCAGAGAAAGCAAAACCAGGCGATGAAGTTCGTGCGGCGTATAAACGAATGAGTTCGCCAGCAATTTGGCGTACTGCTTTACGTGCACGACCCTTGGCTTTCAGCCATTCACCGCTACCGATGCGATGAACGGTTGGTGTTTCACCACCAACATATTTGCTTACTTGTTCGAGTGAATCTGTTGGAACAAATATGCGATCACCTGGTTGTCCACGTTTAGCTGATGCATATTCAAGAACTAAATACTCGCGAGTTACGCCAGCAACACTTCGTGAAACCAATTCAATGTAGCGGCCGATACCGTGCTGTTCGTGGACAACAAAGTCTCCAGCTTTTAACTCAAGTGGATCAATTGCAGTTTTACGTTTGGATGGAAGTTTTTCAGTGTTGTTAATTGCACCTTTACTGCCTGATAAGTCTCTCTCGGTAATAAAGAGGATGCGTGCTGAAGGAACACTAAATCCAAATGCAATTGTTGACGTGACAACCCGAACTGAGATTTCCGAACTTCTAAAGAGATTTGAATATCTTTCGTGCATTCCATGCCCATGAGCTGCAAAAATTAAATTGTGGCCAGCTGCCGCTGCGCTTCGGAACTCTTCAACAAGACGATCTGTGTCTGCCCGTAAAGGATCGATTGCATGAGCATCAAGAAATGTTGCTTCCTTATCTAGATCACTTCCGAATACATTAAAACTTCGCTGGTGCAATTGGTTCTTTTCAATTTGTGAGTGCAACTCATCCCATGTCATATATGTGTCATCGCCGCTGTGTAATGGTGTTGCGCCACCACTAGCTGCGTTAAGCCACGATGCAAGATAGAACTCTTCATTCGTTGCAAGGAGATCTGCCGCTCTTGATTTGATCCGTTCTTCATCAATGAAAATTACTTCGGTGTTTTTTGGCATTCGATTCAAAATACTTTGATCCGCATCAACCAATAATGGAATGAATGACTCCATTCCTTCGGTGGCAATTCCTTCTGAAATTTTCTCCAATATTTCTGAAGCTTGCGGATAATCAGCAATAAGTGCACGAGCCTTTGCTTGCACTCCTGGTGTAAGAAGTAGTTCGCGGCACGGCAGAATTTTTATGCTCGTTTGTACTGCAGTAGTGGTTCTCTGACCTGCAACATCGAAATAGCTAATGTCTTCAATTTCATCACCAAAAAAATCAATACGAACAGGTTGGCTCGCAAGTGGTAAAAAGACATCAACGATTCCTCCACGAACAGCGAATTCTCCACGTCGTTCTACTAAATCTGTACGTTGATAAGCAAGTTCGCCAAGATGATCAATTAACTCTTTGAGGTCGCATTGTCCCCCAACTGCAAGTTCGCGCACTGGTGTTTGTGCCAAAGAATTAATGATTCGGTGAATCAATCCACGAACCGGAGTAACCACAATTGGGTTTTGACTCTGTTTTGTGTTTAATTCAATAAGAGTAGAAATTCTCTGTGCAACCGTGTCACTTCGCGGACTCAATCTTTCATGAGGCAATGTTTCCCACGCAGGAAATTCGTATACGCTTTCATGTAATTCGCGTAAATCATTTGCTAAATCTTCACTGGTTCGACTCGATCCAGTAACAATTAAAAGAGGTCGTTCATTTGCTCTAATTGCTGCAAGGAATGGGTGCAAAGAAGACGGCGCGATGATTCGTTTTTTTGAATCGAGTGCATCGCTGATCTGTGAATCAGCAGCCAGTGCATCGCGTACGAGTTTCATCCCTTATCCCTTCTTTGCTTCGTATCATCTATTGAGAAACTTTGAGAAAACGCCTTAGGCCCCAACTCCAAAAGGATGGAGGGGGCTTAATAGGGCAAGTCTAAGGCAGATGAACCTGCCATGATTAGCCAATGTCTTCGCAAGATTCCTCACTAGCCATCGGTAACGATGGAGCTGGTTTGCGTGCCGATGTTAGAAAGCTTGGGGATCTATTAGGTGAATCACTTGTTCGCCAAGAAGGACAAGAGTTACTGGAATTAGTTGAAGCTGTCCGCAAAGCCGTTAAAGATGGTGGCGGCGATGATCTTTTATCAACGTTATCTATCGAACAATCAGTTCAACTCGTACGTGCATTTAGCACATATTTCAATTTGGCTAACGTTGCCGAACAAGTTCACCGCGCAAGAGTTTTGGCAGATGCACGGGCTCAAGGTGGATCGTGGATGGCAAAAGCTGTTGACAAGATCGCTGCAGCTCAGAGTGCAAAAGTTTCTGGACATGAATTCTCAACTGAAGATGTCAATCGTTGGATTAATGAACTTATGGTGCGTCCGGTTTTCACGGCTCATCCAACAGAG
>JBEAYI010000086.1:0-3765 GCA_041159375.1 Actinomycetota bacterium | reverse complement strand
ATATGAACATTGTTCTTTGGATTGCGAGCGCGTAGATCGAATTCGCGCGGAGCTTTAGCAACTTGCTTCATTACCCAATCTGGATCGAACTTAACTGTTTCACCAGAGACTTCTTGTCCTGCTTCGCGCAACATGTCGACTGCCCAAGGGGATGCAAACTCGAGACCAATTTCAGAGACGATGCGACGCCAACCTGCGTGCAGCGTTGCCATGGATTCTTGACTCAATATGTCATAGCGCGGCATCTTGTTCTGGAACACAGTTGTGGCCTTTCGGTTTCGGTGAAGCTTTCGAAGGTAATTCAACTCTATCTGCGTGGCTATTGACTGCCCACACGCCACGAGAATACGCTAGGAACATGGAACAGGGGTTCCATATAGTGAAACAGTTTCGGGGAGGGCCAAATGGCAAAATCCGAATTAACAACTGGAACGCAAGCGATTGATCGCGCTACTGCGTTACTCACTGATGTCTTGCAATCACAAAATCCGCAACTACTTGGTTCACTTGCACGCACTCATGACATTCCAAAGAGCACAACATCTCGAATTCTTGGAGCACTCGAACGTGCAGGACTCGTGCAACGTGATCGCAACGGAGCATTCTTAGCAGGACAGGTGCTGACATCTTTTGCGCGTGAACAAAATCAGGATTCTGTACTCGTAGCTCGCATGCGCACAGTGCTTGAAGCGCTCTCCGATCGCACTGGCGAAACTTCAAACTTAGCTGTTCCCGGAAATGGCTTTATCAATCTCTTGGATCAAGTAGATGGTCAATATTTATTAGGTGCAACAAACTGGATCGGAAAGCGTGTTCCGTATCACGCATCGGCACTTGGCAAAATTTTGCTTGCATACTCTGCAGTGACAATCTCATCTGGTCGCCTTGAGCGCCTGACAGATAAGACAATTACTTCTCGCACACGTTTACTTGAAGAGCTCGAAGAAGTACGTCGTCGCGGATTTGCGATTATCGAAGATGAATTAGAAGAAGGTTTGGTTGCAGTTGCCGCTCCTATTCGCGAACTCGATGGTCGCGTAGTCGGTGCCATTTCTATCTCTGGTCCTTCTACTCGCTTAAGTACAAAAGAACTCATTCGAATTGGAGATCTCATCATCTCTGAAATCGATGCAGTACAAATCAATCGCAAGAAAAAACCCCAGATGCCTAATCAAAAAATAGGAAAGGTCGGCGCAGCATGACACATGACGAGATCATCAAGGCTCTCTTTGATGAAACAATGATTGGCAATGCTCCAGCAGTACTCGAACTCACAAATAAGGCGCTTGCAGAAGGAATGGGTCCGGACACCATTTTGTTCGAAGCTCTAATTCCATCTCTAGAAGAAGTTGGTGCACGTTTCGAACGTGGCGATTACTTCGTTCCAGAAATGCTTATTGCCGGTAAGGCAATGTCAGGTGCACTCAACGTTTTGCGTCCACTGCTTGCAGAGACAGGCGCTGAAACAGTTGGAACATTCCTTATGGGAACAGTTAAAGGCGATGTTCACGACATCGGCAAGAACCTTGTAAATATCATGCTCGAAGGAGCTGGATTTAAGGTTATTGATATCGGTGTACAGGTTGCTCCAGAAAAATTCATCGCAGCAATCAACGAACACCAACCAGATATTTTGGGAATGTCTGCATTCCTCACAACAACAATGCCAATGTTTAAGGTCAACATTCACGAGATTACTAAAGCCGGTCTTCGCGACAAGGTAATCATCATGGTGGGTGGCGCACCTGTAACACAGGAATATGCAGATGCAGTTGGAGCAGATGGCTTTGCAGCGGATGCATCAACAGCAGTTCGCGTTGCTAAGGATCTAATCCAGAAGAAGCGTGCACTTGTAAATGCCTAAATTATTAAACCTGTTGTTAGCTGTCGAACATGGCATGAAAAAGCCTGTTTGGGATTGCACAATGTGCGGACAATGCGTTCTGCACTCAACAGGTATGACGTGTCCAATGACATGTCCGAAAACACTGCGCAATGGTCCTTGCGGTGGGGTCCGCGAAGATGGTCATTGCGAAGTGAAACCAGAGATGAGATGTGTTTGGGTTAAGGCCTACGATCGTAAAGTTTCTCTTCCACTACCGACCGTGTGGAAAGAGCATTACAACGATTTGCGTCCACCCGTTGATATGCAACTCAAGGGAACATCTTCATGGGTTAACTTGATTACAAAGCGTGATCAACAAACTCCTGCAGGATGGGCCAAGCGCAAAGAACAAAGTGGCGGACACTGATGTCAAAGCTGCGCGATTTACTTACACAAACTAAGGACGTTGTTTACACCGCAGAATTTCCTGTCATTGATGGCGGCGGTATGGAACAAGTTAAGAAGAATGTAGATCGTCTTTCTCCTTGGTTTGTAGCTGTTAACGCAACAGATAACACAGCAGCACACGCGCACGCATCAAATGTCTCTGTAGCAATTGCTATGAAGCAACATGGTCTAGAACCAATTATGCAAATTGTCTGTCGCGATAAGAATCGTCTTGCAGTTCAAGCTGATATGGCCGGTGCAAATCTGCACGGCATCGAAAACATCGCACTCCTTACCGGTGATGACGTCACCGCTGGCGATGAACCAGAGACTCGTCGCGTCTTTGATCTAGATGGCCCACAAGCAATTAATGTGGCTTCAATTCTTAATGCAGGTACTTATCTTTCTGGTCGCAAACTAAATCCTGCGCCTAATTTCTTTATTTGCTCCGTTGAAAACCCCTTCGCTCCCCCACATGATTATCGCATCGAGCGCGCACTTAAAAAACACCGTGCTGGCGCTCAGATGATTCAACTTCAAATTGGTTATCACCCAGATCGTCTTGAAAAATTCTGCGCGGGCGTTGCTGCAACAGTTCCAGATTTAGCAATTATTCCCAGCGTTGTGCTCATTAAGAGTGCGAAGCCACTGAGCTTTATGAACGATAAGGTTCCCGGCATCAGTGTTCCCCAAGATGTTATTGATCGTGTTGCACAATCTGCAGATCAAGCAGAAGCTGCATACCAACTTGCACTCGAACAAGCGAAGCACGCACTTTCCTTGCCAGGTGTGCGTGGACTGCACATCACAGATTTCCGCCACGATGACACTCTTGAGCGGTTAATGTACGACCTCGGCCGAACACCAAACCAATACAAGTAACAGGAGCTGCGCACATGCATACAGTCGTTCAATCAGCATCAAAGACCGTAACTATCGGCCACGACCAACCTTTCGTCATTATTGGTGAGCGCATTAACCCAACAGGTCGTAAGAAGTTTCAAGAGTTATTGCGTGCAGGAGATCTCTCAACGATTGCTGTAGATGTTGAATCTCAAATCAAGGGTGGCGCTGACATGCTCGATGTCAACATGGGTGTGCCGCTCACTGATGAACCAGCACTTTTATCTAAAGCAATCAAGATGATTCAAGGCATGACAGATATGCCAATTTGTATTGACTCATCCGTTATCGAAGCGCTGCAAGCAGGACTTGAGGCGTACGAAGGTAAAGCACTCGTTAACTCAATGACCGGTGAAGATGATCGTATGGAATTAATCTTGCCACTGATCAAAAAGCACAACGCGGCAATCATTGCGCTACCTAATGATGAAATCGGTATTCCAGCAACTGCTGCAGAGCGCATTGTTATTACTGAAAAGATTATCCGCGCAGTAGAAAAGCACGGCATCTCACTCGATAACTTAGTTATTGATCCACTTGCAATGACAGTGGGCGCAGATCCAGAAGCTGTAAAAATCACACTTGAAACA
>JBEAYI010000085.1:0-3845 GCA_041159375.1 Actinomycetota bacterium | reverse complement strand
CCGTATGCCAAGGCAATTGGGGAAAGACCGTTACCTAAGTTAGAAATAAAACGTGCACCAATAAGGGAAACAAAACCTTTGTGTGCTCGAAGTTCTTTTAATTGAGTAATCAATGTAAGTCCTTCGATTAATTCTTACCGATTAGTAAATATAAAAAATGCTGGTGCGGGAGGCGGGACTTGAACCCGCACGTCCGAAGACACAGGTTCCTAAGACCTGCGTGTCTGCCATTTCACCACTCCCGCAAAAGAGTGCCACCAGATTTGTTTCCTAAACCCTGTGGAATATGGGCAAGGTTAGAGGTAAGTTCGCCTTGTTGCCAAAACGGCTAAATTTTACGAAGGGTTTGACCATGTCATTTGATCCAAAACCTGCAGATAAGTTCACCTTTGGTCTTTGGACCGTTGGCTGGCAAGCACGCGATCCATTTGGTGATGCAACTCGCGATGCACTCGACCCAGTTCGTTCAGTCAATGAACTCGCAGCACGTGGCGCATACGGCGTGACTTTTCACGATGATGACTTAATTCCTTTTGGAAGCGATGAAACAGAACGTCGCAAGCACATTGATCGCTTTAAGAAAGCTCTCGATGAAACTGGCATGAAAGTTCCCATGGCAACAACAAATCTATTTACACACCCAGTGTTCAAAGATGGTGCCTTTACAAGCAACGATAAAGACATTCGTCGTTATGCACTTCGCAAGACCATGAAGAACATCGAACTTGCCGCCGAACTCGGTGCAGAGATTTATGTTGCATGGGGTGGGCGCGAAGGAGCAGAGTCAGATGGAGCAAAGGATGCATACGTCGCACTTGATCGCTTCCGTGAAGCTTTTAATACTCTTGGACAATTCGTAAAAGATAATGGCTACAACATTAAGTTTGCACTTGAGCCAAAACCAAATGAACCACGCGGCGATATCTTCTTGCCAACAATTGGTCACGCGCTCGCGTTCATCAACGAACTTGATTACCCAGAAATGGTTGGTGTTAATCCAGAAGTTGGTCACGAACAAATGGCTGGTCTCAACTTCGTACACGGAATTGCGCAAGCGTTGTGGCACAAGAAGTTATTCCATATTGATCTAAATGGTCAGCACGGTCCAAAGTTTGATCAAGACCTCGTATTTGGCCACGGAGATCTCAAATCAGCATTCTTCTTAGTTGATCTTCTCGAAAGCTATAAGTACAGCGGACCTAAGCACTTTGATTACAAGCCAGCGCGCACAGAAGATGACAAAGGCGTATGGGTTTCGGCGTCATCAAACATGCGCACCTATTTGATTCTGAAAGATCGCGCAGCAGCATTTAGAAAAGATCCACGCGTTATTGCTGCAATGAAGGAATCAAACATTCCAGGTCTTACAGAGCCAACACTTGCAAGTGGTGAAACATGGAAGGACCTTGCTAAGGATTCCTTCGATGTAGAAGCCGCTGGAAAGCGTGGTTATGGATACGAAGTTATTGATCAGTTAGCGCTAGAGCATTTAATGGGAGTTGAGCTCTAACTAACCGAACTTCCACGGCGAGATACTGCATCAACGCCAGCGGAAACTAATAACACAAGTCCGGTAACAATGAACTTGATACCTGCTGCGTACCCTAAAAGTCCCATGCCGTTATCAATAACAGCAACTACAAGACCGCCAAGGATGGCATCGCGCATCTTTCCTTTGCCACCAAATAACGAAGTACCACCGATAACTGCAGCGCCAACAGCGTAGAGAAGTGTTGAGCTACCGCCAGTAGTTGGTGAGATTGAATTTTGGCGTGAAGCAAAGATCATTCCTGCAACTGCAGCAAGTGCGCTACAGATAACGAATGCAGCGATACGAACTCTCTTAACGTTAATACCGGCACGACGAGCAGCTTCTGCGTTGCCACCGACTGCATAAATATGGCGACCAAAAGCTGTGCGGCCAAGAACAAAAGTTCCGACAGCAAGTAAGAAAAGAATCAGTGGAACAACGTAAGGAATTCCCTTAAGGCTTACGAGGTCTGGGTTGTTGCTTCTTTCCACGGTCAGCGCAAACACTGCGCCACCAGTTATGAGAAGCAATGATGTTGTCTTGATTACCCATAACTTAACGAGTTCACTCTTTAAGCCCGCACGACGACGAGTATTGATGCGATTTAAACCCGTGCCAACGTATGCAACTGCAACAACAATAAAGAAAACCCAACTAAGGATTGGAGAGAGATTACTATTTTGAACAGCAAGGATTGTTTTATCCTCAATGCGGATAGTTCCACCTTCACCAGCTAGAAGAAGTAGCAATCCTTGGAAAGCCAAGAATGCCGCAAGTGTTACAACGAATGAAGGAATTCCAACTCGCGCAACAAGAGTTCCAAGAATAAATCCAAGTAAACCGCCGACCATAATGCTGATTGGAAATGCGATATACCAAGCAACATCATGATTAGTAATAAGAATGACGAGTACCGCACCGGATACACCAGCGGCAAAGCCAGCCGATAAATCAATTTCACCAAGGAGTAAAACAAAAACTAATCCCATGGCAATAACGATTACTGCTGCTGCTTGGGTTAGAAGGTTTGCGAAGTTTCCAGGTGTTAGAAACACATCTGACATAGCTCCGAAAATTCCACAAAGCACAACCAGACCTAAGATCGCAGGAAGTGCGCCGATGTCGCCAGCCTTTACGCGGCTCCAGTA
Organism: Actinomycetota bacterium; assembly: GCA_041159375.1. GTDB lineage: Bacteria > Actinomycetota > Actinomycetes > Nanopelagicales > Nanopelagicaceae > Planktophila. The sequence continues at coordinate 1,166 of JBEAYI010000085.1, read as the reverse complement.
ATCAGAAGCTGCACCTTTGAGTGTTGGAGATTCGTGAATGATTTCAGTACTCATGCTTTTACTCCTGAAACGCCGGCGGATTTACCAGTTGTAATTAATTCGATAACTTGTTGTGGTTTTACTTCATCTTTATTTACTTGCGCAGCCATCTGACCCAAGTAAAGAGCTGCGATGTTATCTGCAACTTCGAAGACATCATTGAGATTGTGGCTGATCAGAACAACTGCAAGTCCATTATCTGCCAAGCGGCGAACAAGGTTGAGAACTTGCTCAGTTTGTGCAACACCGAGAGCCGCAGTTGGTTCATCCAAAATTACGACTTTGCTATTCCACAAAACAGCGCGAGCAATCGCAACTGTTTGACGTTGTCCACCTGAAAGGGACGCCACAGTCTGGCGAATTGATTTAACGGTACGAACACTTAAACCATCAAGAGTTTTGCGAGCAAGTGCTTCCATAGAAGTTTCATTTAATACTGGGCCTTTTTTCTCTTCGCGGCCTAGGAACATATTGTGAACAATGTCGAGGTTGTCACACAAAGCTAAATCTTGATAAACAATTTCAATTCCAAGTTCTGTTGCATCACGCGGTCCGTTGATCTCGACTTTTTGTCCGTCAAAAAGGAAATCTCCAGATTCTGGTGTGTAGATACCAGCGATGCATTTGATTAGTGTGCTTTTTCCTGCACCATTATCACCAACTAGCGCTGTTACTTTTCCAGCGTATGTATCAAAGTCAACGCCCTTGAGAACATTTACCGGGCCAAAAGATTTATTAATTCCACGAAGCGAGAGTATTGGTGAACTCACGGCAATCTCCTTTTTAGTACTAGTAGAAAGAATTTCGGCCCGGGGCTTTTAACCCCCGGGCCGAAACTTATTTCATTTCTGCGAAGTTACGAAACTATTAGATTCCTTGACGTTAGCCTTTGTGATTCCGACTGGTACTAGTAGAACTGATGGAACATCAATTGCTCCATTGTTTACTGAACCTGTAGCAGTTGTAGCTTCTTCTCCACGGAGAAGAGCAATTGCCAACTCAGCAGTAGCTTCTGCTTCTGCCTTAACTGCCTTGTAAACAGTGTTTGAAAGGTCACCTGTAAGGATTGCGCGCAATCCGTCAACAGTTGCATCTTGTCCAGATACACAAACCTTGCCGTTTAGCTT
>JBEAYI010000084.1:0-3768 GCA_041159375.1 Actinomycetota bacterium | reverse complement strand
TGAGCGAAGAGTTACGCCACCTGCGCGTAAGTCTTCACGCAACTGTGCAATTTGTGCATCCGTTGCATCTACTAAAGGTAAGCGCGTATATCCGCCAGGAAGCCCCATCAAATTAAGAGCTGCTTTAGTCAATATCGCACCTTGTGTGCGGAATGTTCCAGTGAAGACTGGTAGAAGTTTTTGATGAATTTCAAGCGCACGTGAAGTATTTCCAGCAAACCACGAATCAAGTAATTCGCGTAAATCTTTACCAACAGTGTGACCGCACACTGAAACAAAACCTACTGCACCAACTGAGAGCAACGGCAAATTCAAAATATCATCACCTGAATAGACAGGTATTCCACAACGCTTGATCACCCAAGAAGTTGAAGCAACATCTCCCTTTGCATCCTTAAGCGCAACAATACGAGGGTGTTCAGATAATTTCACAATCGTGTCTGGTTCTATTTGCATTCCTGTACGTCCGGGAATGTCATACATCATTACGGGCAGATCAGCTGCATCTGCGATCGCACGAAAGTGCGCTTCAATTCCGGCTTGTGGTGGTTTGTTGTAATACGGAGTTACGACGAGTAAACCATCTGCTCCAGCTTTTTGTGCACGTAGTGCTTGCTCAACCGAGTGCGATGTTTCATTATTTCCAGCGCCTGCTACAACTTTAGCTTTTCCTGCAACAGCGTCTTTAACTACTTTGATAATCTGATCTTTTTCATCATCACTGGTTGTTGGCGCTTCACCAGTTGTGCCATTAACAATAATTGCGTCATGGCCTGTAGAAAGAAGATGCTTGGCTAATGTTGCAACGCCATCCCAGTCAATGGATAAATCCTTCTTAAAAGGAGTCACCATCGCAGTAGATAGCCGACCGAATGGCGCTGGCGTTGTCATGGGCTAAGGCTATCGCCTAGTTAGGGCGCAATGCGTCCAGATTTCTCAAATGCCTTATGCGTAAGTGGCATTAATTTTGCAAATTCGGCTTCCATTTTCTCTGCGACCATCTCGATCTCTCGCTGAGGATAACTTGGAAAGTGTGATCCTTCGCGAGAAGTTCGAAGCGATAAGAAATTCATCAGAGCACGCGAGTTCATTGAAACGTACATAGATGAGTAGAGACCGACTGGCAAAACAACTCGAGCAACTTCACGAGCAATGCCTGCATCCAACATCTTCTGATACTGATCATATGCAACTACGTAAGCTTCTTTCATTGCTTTAACTGAAGTCTCGTATTGTTCGGGAGTTCCATCAACAAATGTATAAGCACCAGTTTTTCCAACTTGAATTAGTTTGCGTTCAGTACTTGGAATATAAAAAACTGGCTTGAGTTCGCGATACCGACCACTCTCTTCATTGTATGAAGCAATACGGTGGCGCATAAACTCACGGAAAACAAAAATAGGTGCTGATACAAAAAATGTCATTGATGTGTGCTCAAATGGTGAACCGTGACGTTCGCGAGCTAAATAATTAATCAAACCTTCTGAACGTGCTGGATCTTCACCGATTTCATCCATCGATTGTTCGCCCGCAGTTGAAACACGTGCTGCCCAAATTACATCAGCATCACTTGCACTTGCTTTGACAAGTTCTACTGTGACATCACTTCTAAAAACAATATCGGACTCGCTCATGAGGCGACCTTATCCATTAGCTGCTTTGCGCTGTTGGATTTATACGGCAGAATACGGGTGTGTCTAGAGTCTCTTCCCCCACATTTCGCGACTCTCTCAGCGTCTCCTTCACTGTTGGTGCATATGGAGTTGCATTTGGAGCCGCAGCAGTAGCAAATGGATTTAGCGTTTTGCAAAGTTGCTTACTCTCTCTTTTAACTTTTTCTGGCGCCTCACAATTTGCAGTAATTGGTGTAATTGGAGCCGGTGGAAGTGCAATCAGCGGAATTGCTACAGCTTCACTGTTGGGATTTCGAAATGGTTTATATGGAGTGCTTATGGCTCCGATTCTTAAGGTGCGCGGATTCAAACGATTGGTTGCAGCGCACATAACAATTGATGAATCAACTGGCGTAAGTCTTTCTCAAGAAGCGCGCGGCCCCGAAGCAATGCGTGAAGGATTTTGGTTAACTGGATTTGGTGTGTTCATTTTTTGGAATTTGTTTACTCTCGCTGGCGCACTTGGTGCCAAAGCTATGGGCGATCCATCTGCATGGGGATTAGATGCAGCTGTCCCGGCTGCGTTTTTAGGACTTGTCTGGCCACGACTTAAAAGTTCAACTGATAAGACTCTGGCAATCATTGCAGCAGTTTTTGCAATTGCGACAACCCCATTCTTGCCAGCTGGCTTACCAATTATTGGTACTGCAGTAATCGCCGTAATTGTGGGATTGCGGGTTAAGAAATGAATAACACTCTATGGATTGGTGTCATTGGTACCAGCGTTATAGCTTTTGCACTGAAGTTTGCGGGCCATAGTGTCCCCGAGAAATTGTTATCGCATCCACTCATTAAAAGGATTAATCTCCTTATACCAATTGCCTTGTTAAGTGCACTGGTTGCCGTTCAAAGCATTACAACAAAGAATGCGATTGTTATTGATCACAGACTAGCGGGGTTGGGCGCAGCGATTTTGGCACTCATTTTCAAAGCGCCCTTTCCCATTGTTGTTTTAAGTGCAGCCATTACATCAGCTGGTGTCTACAACTTTTTCTAGATAATGGAAAGTGACTTTAGCTTTGCCGTTAAATCCAAATCTGATGGCTCAGTCAGATGTGTGCCATCTGAAAAAACAATGACAGGAATTGATTGAGCTCCACCATTGATTTCGCGAACTTTATCCGCTGCACTGAGGTCTGCTTCAACATCGATGTCTGTGTATTCGACACCTAATTCAGCGAGCAATCTCTTTGAGCGACGGCAATCTCCACACCAGTCAGCGCCGAACATTGTTATTTGATCTTTAGACATGTCATATTCCTTTACATGAATTTATCTAGGCCGTGAGTTAGACCTTGATTTTTTACAACACTTCTAATTCCAAGTAACACACCAGGCATAAATCCTGCGCGATCGAGAGAGTCATGACGAATTGTAAGAGTTTCTCCAACTCCCCCAAATAAAACTTCTTGATGGGCAACCAAACCTTGTGCGCGAATTGAATGAATTGGAATATCTCCTACTTTGCTTCCGCGAGCACCTTCGAGTGATCCCTTGGTTGCATCCGGCATCGGTTTCATTGAAGAGCTCTTACGCGCTTCTGTCATTAATTCTGCAGTGCGCGCTGCAGTTCCACTGGGTGCATCTACTTTGGCTGGGTGGTGCATTTCAACAATCTCTGCAGATTCAAAGTAGCGAGCAGCTTTTTCTGCAAACTCCATCATCAGGACTGCGCCAATTGCAAAATTTGGTGCAATTAGAACTCCAACTTTTGGATGCTTGGACAATTCTTTGGTCAATGAGTCGATTCGAGCTTGATCAAATCCCGTTGTTCCAACGACTGCGTGGATGTCGTTGCTAATTAAGAATTCAAGATTTTTCATGACGCTATCAGGAGTTGTGAAATCAACTACAACTTCAGCTTTGTTACTTAACAACTGATCTAAAGAATCTCCTAGATCAAGTTGGGCAACGAGTTCTAAGTCAGATGAGTTGGTTACGGCTTTAACAACTTCTGCGCCCATGCGACCACGAGCTCCAAGTACGCCAACACGAATACGTGAACTCATCGTGTGCTTCCTTTCGCGAGTACTTTCTCGAAATGCGCTTCGCTCTTATAGGGACCTACAACTCCAAGGGTAGGCGTTTTTGTAAG
>JBEAYI010000083.1:0-3807 GCA_041159375.1 Actinomycetota bacterium | reverse complement strand
AAGGTACCTACTGGACCAAGGTATGCATATGTACTCACTGGCTAAGAATAGCCGAGCACAGAGCGTGCATGCGCCGGGCGATTAGTCATCACGATATCTACGCCAACGCTTGCGCAATACTGCAGATCCTCCGTTGAATCTACGGTCCATACATATAACTCTTTTCCTGAATTCTTAATTTCGCTGATTAATTCAGGTGATTTTCTAATCATCTCCACACTTGGCCCAATTACTTGAGCTGATGTAAATCGTCGAGTGATTTTATTTGTGATGTCTCCAAGCAGCATTACGGTTTTAATCGTTGGGTCCATTTTTTTAATTTTCTCAATTGCAAACCAAGAAAATGACATGATCGCGACATCAATGCCTGATTTCTTAATTGCGTCTTTTCGTTTGTGTAATTCTGCAACCACCAACTCTTCAACGCGATTGCCAGTTGGTACAGGGTGTTTTGTTTCGAGCGCTAATGATTTTTTGTTTTCGATTGCAAGATCTAGCAATTCATTAAGGGTCATTACTGCTGGATAAATCTGCTTAATTTCTGCATACGTGCGATTGGCGATGATTGCAGCGCTCTTGGCTTCTTTCTTCATGTTTGCGTCATGCCATAAAATTAGGACTTCATCTTTTGTAAGTCGAATGTCGCATTCAAAACCGAGTGCGCCTTGTTCTATTGCCCCGCGATAGGCAGCCATTGTGTGTTCGGGAAAATCCGCCGATGCACCTCTGTGGGCGTAGAACTTCATCTTCTTATTATTACGCAATCCAGCCATTAGGCTAGGCGGTATGAGTAAGAGTTACTTTGCTGTTTCTGCGCGTACCGCAATTGGTTTGGCGCGCAGCGGCAATGAAGATTCTGCACTCACTAGCTCTTCCTTGTTAGCAGTTGCCGATGGAATGGGTGGGCACGCTGGCGGCGAAGTTGCTTCACAGATTGCAATTAAAACTCTTGCATCGATGGTGCCTGTATTAACAGCGCCAGATATTGATACGGATTCAATTGAAGACTTGCTACTTAACTCTCTGCACACAATTGATGGAGAAATTTCACGAGTTGCTAGTGATGAAATCGAATTGCGCGGAATGGGCACGACGTTAACGGCGCTTTTAATTAGAGGCAATCGCGTTGCACTTTTACACGTTGGAGATTCACGGTGTTATCGCCTACGTGGAAATACATTTGAACAACTAACCCACGATCACACTGTTCTGCAGGAGTTATTGGATTCAGGCACGATTTCAATGTCAGAAGCGGCCGATCATCCTCAGCGATCCATGCTCACCCAAGTTTTGATGGGTGAGGGTTCTGTTGCGCCAGTTCTCATGGTTTACGAAGTAAATTCTAAGGATCGTTTCTTACTCTGTAGTGATGGATTGTCGAGTGTTTTAACGGAGAAAGAGATTAAATCTTTATTGAAAAAATCTAATCGCGATGAAGCAGCAGTTGCGCTCGTGGAAGCTACTTATGTCAATGGTGCACCTGATAACGTCACCGTAGTTATTGCTGATGTTATTGACGCCGAAGAACACGCAATTGAATTGATTGGAGCCGCGCAATGACACTTCTTGGCGGTCGCTACGCAGTTGGCGAAATGATTGGTACCGGCGGAATGGCCGATGTTTATATTGCACAAGATGAAAGACTTGCTAGAAAAGTTGCTGTAAAGATTCTGCGTAGCGATCTTGCAAAAGATCCTTCTTTTGTTGCGCGCTTTAGAAAAGAAGCGTTTGCTGCCGCTGGTTTAAATCACCCAGGAATTGTTGCTGTTTATGACTCCGGCGAAGATCCTGCTCCATACATTGTCATGGAGTTAATTTCTGGTCACACTCTGCGCGAATTAATTCATCGCGGAGAAAGAATTCCTTTAGATCGCGCACTAGAAATTGGTGAGGGTATTTTGGCAGCCCTTGAATATTCACATGAACGCGGGATTGTTCACCGCGATATCAAACCTGCAAACATCATGATCACTGACATGGGCGATGTAAAGGTTATGGACTTCGGCATCGCTCGTGCAATGGATGATTTCGGCGCAACACTTACAAGTACATGGAACATTGTCGGCACAGCGCAGTATTTATCACCAGAACAAGCAATGGGTGACACTGCAGATGCGCGTAGCGATATTTACTCAACTGGTTGTCTGTTATTTGAAGTGTTAACTGGCCGCCCACCATTTACTGGTGACACACCTGTTTCTATTGCCTACCAACATGTTTCTGGTGAATTACCAAAACCATCTTCTATTCAGCCAACACTTCCTGGCGATATTGATGTCTTGCTCTCTGTTGCGTTAGCTAAAAAACCACATGATCGCTATCAATCTGCTGGCTTAATGCTTGATGATTTACATCGCGTGCGCACCGGACAAGCAGTAACAACAAAGATTGCACGTACCAAAGTTTCTCGCCGTACTGTTTTAACATCCGTTGTCGCACTTGTTACAGCACTTGCTGTAGCTGCTGGCGGAGCGTTTCTCTCACGCTCAGATTCCACTGTGGGCACTGATGGAATTCCAAACGTAGTTGGGCTTACACAAATCGCCGCACAAGCTCTTTTAACTGATTACACAATCACTATTCAGCGTGCGCATGATTCTCGTATTCCCAAGGATCGCGTTGCAAGCCAGTTCCCACTTGCAACAACTCGCGCTGCTAAAGGTTCTGGCGTAATCATCACGATTTCAGATGGTCCGGGCGATGCCATCGTTCCAACAGATTTAGTTGGCTTATCTCTTATTGATGCGCGAAGTTCTTTGGCTGCAGTTGGTTTGGTCATAGCATCAACACAAGCGGTTCCATCAGATCGTCCACAAGGAACTGTTTTGAAAGTTTCCCCAGAACCTGGTTCAACAATTTCTGCAGGTAGCGGTGTGGTTTTGCAAATTGCTAGTGGAGAAGTTGAAGTTCCATCTCTTATTGGAATTGATGCAATTCAAGCAAAAACGTTATTGGTTCAAGCAGGATTCTTAGTTCGCGAAGTTGAAGCTTTTGATTCAAGCCAACCACCTGGAGTTGTCATTAGACAAGCACCTGATGGTGGAACTACACAAACTATTGGTCAACCAGTAACAATTACAATTAATAAAGCGCCGTAATTAGCGACCAATAACTGGAGAGAGTCCAACCGCTTTACTCTGTGCGTTTTTATCTCCGCACTGTGTTAACCAATTAGCTAATAATTTATGACCGTGCTCTGTTAATACAGACTCTGGATGAAATTGCACGCCCTCGATTGGTAATGTTTTATGACGCATTGACATCACAACGCCTGATTCAGTGCGACCAGTAACTTCTAGTTGATCGCCAATAGTTGCTGGCTCTACTGCGAGTGAGTGATAGCGAGTTGCAGTAAATGGTGATGGCAAGTTATTTAATACTCCGCCGCCTTCGTGAATTACTTGCGAAGTTTTTCCGTGCAGTAACTCTGGTGCACGCGAAACTGTTGCGCCAAATGCAACACCAATTGCTTGGTGGCCAAGACAGACACCAAAGAGTGGGATTTCTTTTTCGGCGCAGTAATTAATCATGTCGATACTGATGCCGGCTTTTTCTGGAGTCCCTGGTCCTGGAGAAATAAGTACGCCGTCATATTTACTGGCTTCATCGGCGGTGACTTCGTCGTTGCGCACAACGGTGCACTCGGCCCCAAGTTGGCCCAGGTATTGCACCAAGTTAAAGACGAAGGAGTCGTAGTTATCTACAACGAGGATCTTGGTAGCCATGTGCCAATTATGAAGGTTTCGGTGTAACCTCGCCTCATGCCAAAATCAAAGCTCCGTAAGAAGGTTCAAAAGGCGCACGCAC
>JBEAYI010000082.1:0-3872 GCA_041159375.1 Actinomycetota bacterium | reverse complement strand
TTGCTAAGGATACCTGTACGCTCTGCAACTATGTCTGAAATAAAGCCTGGGTTTGCACGTGATTGGGTTGAATTCACTGACCCTAATGACGAACAAGAAATCTTTAAGTGCGACCTCACATGGTTGACCTCCAACTGGACCTGCATTTATGGCGATGGTTGCAAAGGTGTATTTAAAGATCGCCCAAATGATGGCTGCTGCACAGAAGGTGCAATGTATTCAGATGAAGAAGATGAAGAGCGCACGCTAAAAGCTGCGGCAATGCTCACTCCAGAAATGTGGCAATTCTTTGATGAAGCGCAGCCAAAAAAGTTTGGCGGCAAGTTAAGAATTTCAGAAAAAGATGAAGACAAGGAACGCAAAACACGCACAGTTGATGGCGCATGCATTTTCTTAAATCGCAAAGGCCACACCGCAGAAGGATTTACTGGCTCATTTGGCTGCGTACTTCACCACTTAGCGGAAAAAGAAAAGATTCACTTCGTTGATACAAAGCCAGATGTTTGTTGGCAGTTGCCACTTCGACGTTCATTCGAAACTCGCGAATTCGGCGAGCGCGAAATATCCGTAACAGTTATCGGAGAATACGAACGTCTTGCATGGGGCGAAGGCGGAGAAGATTTCGATTGGTATTGCACGAGCAATACTGAAGCTCACGTTGGAAAAGAACCGGTTTACATCTCAAACAAAACCGAACTCCAGGCGCTTATGGGCAAAGATGCTTACGCAGTTCTGGCCAAACTATGCGATCAACGCATAGCCGGTATCAAAGATGCGCAAAAGCGTTCACTTCCACTCTTTGTTATTCAACACCCAGCGACAATTGCGGCAGGCAAATAGTCAGTACTTGCCTCTAGGCTAAGCGCCATGGCAAAGGTTGAGAAGGATCCATTTCGCTGCACCGAATGTGGGTGGAGTGCGAATAAATGGGTTGGCCGTTGCGGTGAGTGTCAGGCATGGGGCACAGTAGAAGAAATCAATGCACCCAAGCGTTTATCACTTGTTCCTGGCGCAGTTACACATAAAGCAACACCTATCGGCGATGTAGATCTCTCTGCAGCAAGTGCCAAACCAACTGGAGTCAGCGAATTAGATCGTGTACTCGGAGGCGGACTTGTTCCAGGTGCAGCAATCTTGTTAGCTGGCGAACCTGGCGTTGGTAAATCCACACTGCTCTTATCTGTTGCCGCACAAACTGCAAAAGCTGGAATCCGCGCGCTCTATATAAGCGGTGAAGAATCAGCATCACAAGTTCGTCTGCGTGCAGAGCGCATTAACGCAATTGATCCCGAATTATTCTTAGCATCTGAAACAGATCTCAGTGCAGTTATTTCACATATCGATGCAGTCAAACCACAACTCTTAATCATTGACAGTATTCAAACAATCGGATCATCGGCTGCCGATGGTGCACCTGGCGGTGTCACACAAGTTCGCGAAGTAGCCGGCGCACTCATTCGCATATGTAAAGATCGCGACATCACTCTGCTCTTAGTTGGTCACGTCACTAAAGATGGATCAATCGCTGGCCCACGCTTGCTCGAGCACATCGTCGATGTTGTTCTTCAATTCGAAGGCGAGCGTCACTCACGTCTGCGTTTGATCCGCGCAATCAAAAATAGATTTGGTGCAAGCGATGAAGTGGGTTGCTTTGACCTAAGTGATTCCGGAATCGAAAGTGTTCTGGATCCAACTGGTTTGTTTACTTCACGCCACAGCGAACCAGTTCCAGGAACATGCGTGACAGTCACACTCGAAGGTCGCAGACCGTTACTTGCTGAGATTCAAGCACTCGTCAGTGCGGGACGTGAAAATGATTTCGGCAATGCACGCCGCGTAACAAGTGGTTTGGATTCTGCTCGCACATCAATGACTCTTGCTGTTCTAGAACTTCGTGCACACGTAAAAGTTGGTGGACGAGATGTGTATGCAGCAACTGTTGGCGGAATGAAGATGTCTGAACCTGCTGCCGACTTAGCCCTTGCTCTATCTGTGGCATCTGCTGCAAAAGGTTTAGCGCTACCTGCAGATCTCGTTGCAATCGGTGAAGTCGGACTAGCTGGCGAAATTAGAAAAGTAAGTGGCGTAGAACGCCGATTAGCAGAAGCATTCCGTCTTGGATTTAAGCGAGCACTTGTACCTGCTGGTTCAGATGTAAAGATTGCAGGAATGGAAATCGTAGAAGTCTCTCGTCTTGATCAAGCGCTGACTAGGGTAAAAATTAACGGCGAATGAGCCTTCTAGAAAAAGAGATCACTAAGTGGTTTGCTAAAAACAAACGTGATCTTCCATGGCGAAATACAACCGCCTGGGGCGTTTTAGTTTCAGAAATAATGTTGCAACAGACTCCCGTTGCTCGAGTCGAACCAATCTGGCACACATGGATGAAACTCTGGCCAACACCAAAAGATTTAGCAGCAGCAACTCCCGCACAAGTAATCAAAGAGTGGGGCCGTCTCGGCTATCCCCGCCGTGCACTGCGATTACGCGAATGCGCACAAGTAATTGCAACAGATTTCAATAACAAGGTTCCAGATAATGAAATTCAATTACGAAAGCTGCCTGGCATCGGTGATTACACAGCCGCTGCAGTTATGGCGTTTGCCTTCGAGGAACGCTCCCTAGTTTTAGATATCAACATTCGACGATTGTTCTCACGTGTTTATGATGGCGTTCAATCACCTACTGCTGCGCCAAATAAAACTGAGCGCGCAGCTCGCGCAGAGTTGGTGCCTAAAAAGAACGCACACGTATGGGCTGCAGCAACCATGGAACTCGGTGCACTTGTCTGCACCGCGCAAAAACCTAAGTGTGAAATATGCCCAGTTGCTGATTCATGTAAGTGGCGTTCACTGAATTACCCACAATCTGATCAACCAAAGCGCACGCAAGCATGGAATGGCACCGACAGACAGTGCCGCGGAATCATCGTGCAAGCGCTCCGTGAAAATGATTCGCTGAGCGAAAAAGAGATAAAGAAATTGTGGGTTCTTGAATCACAAGTAGAAAAGGCTTTAGAAACACTTCTGGCCGATGGGTTGATTTCCCAATCGGCCAGAAATAAATACTCGTTACCTACTTAAACAGTTGGCGCCTCAGTCAGATTCTCAGGAGTATCTGGCGTTGCAGACTTTGGTGCACCTGTGAATGTGAACTTAGCTTCTGCGCCTTCGCCCTCAACATCTACAACGATGATTTCACCAGCGTTGAGTTCGCTAAAGAGAATGCGCTCTGAGAGTGCATCTTCGATTTCGCGTTGAATTGTGCGACGAAGTGGACGTGCACCAAGAAGTGGGTCGTAACCGCGATCTGCAAGCAAGTTCTTCGCAGCCGCAGTAAGTTCGATTCCCATATCTCTTGCACGTAGACGCTCATCAAGGTTTGCAATCATGAGATCAACAATCTGAATGATTTGATCCTTAGTGAGCTGGTGGAAGACGATGATGTCATCGATACGGTTGAGGAATTCTGGGCGGAAGTGTGACTTCAGTTCGTCACTTACTTTGCCCTTCATGCGCTCGTAATTTGTAAGTTCATCTCCAGAGTTAGCAAAACCAAGTCCAAGACTCTTTGAAATATCGCGTGTTCCAAGGTTTGTTGTCATGATGATGACAGTGTTCTTGAAGTCAACTGTGCGACCTTGCGCATCTGTGAGGCGACCATCTTCGAGTACTTGAAGAAGTGAGTTAAAGATATCTGGGTGTGCTTTTTCAATTTCATCAAAGAGCACAACAGAGAATGGACGACGACGTACTTTCTCTGTGAGTTGTCCACCTTCGTCGTAACCGACGTAGCCTGGAGGTGCACCGAATAAACGTGATGCGGTGTGACGCTCTGAGTATTCAGACATATCGAGTTGGATTAACGCATCA
>JBEAYI010000081.1:0-3887 GCA_041159375.1 Actinomycetota bacterium | reverse complement strand
GGGTAGGCGGTTCCAGAAACTTTGCCACCAAGCTGTGGAATGCAACCCGTTTTGCAATGATCAATGGCGCAACTATTGAGGGCGAACTTCCTGCAACAGCATCACTTAATGGAATTGATAAGTGGATTCTTTCAAGACTCTCAGAGACTATCTCCGAAGTTGATTCACTCCTCGAGTCATACGAATTTGCTCGTGCATGCGATCGTATTTATCACTTTGCTTGGGATGATCTCTGCGACTGGTATCTCGAACTTTCAAAGGAGAGTTTCGCTTCTGGAGATGCTAAAAATTCGCAACGTGTATTGGGTTACGTGCTAGATCAACTCTTACGATTGATGCATCCAGTTATGCCATTTCTGACAGAACAACTCTGGACAACTTTGACCGGGGGAGAGTCACTAGTTATTGCACAATGGCCACATGCTAATGCGGGTCATGTTGATAAGGCCAGCGAAAAAATCGTTACAAGTATTCAAGCAGTAATCACCGAAGTCCGTAGATTCAGAAACGATCAAGGGATTAAGACATCAGCAAAAATTCCCGGTCGATTCATTGCGCCGGCTGAATTTGCTCCATATGAGAGTGCAATGCGTTTCGTCTTAAAGCTTGAAGCTTCGGATTTCACGCCAAGTGCCAACTTACAAATTGGTTCTGTTAAAGCTGAATTCGATCTCACAGGAACCATTGACGTAGCAGCTGAGCGTGCACGCCTCACAAAAGATCTTGCTACTGCTAAGAAAGATCTAGAAACTGCAAATGTAAAACTCAATAACCAAGGCTTTATGGCGAAGGCACCTGCTGAAGTAGTTGTTGAAATTAAAGAACGTCTTGCCAAGACAAGTGCTGATATTGAACGAATCACTTCGCAACTCAACTCATTGCCGGCGCAGTAATTAATGAGCGCAGACGATAACGCACGTGTAGATGCAATCGAACAGGCCCTACTTGCACGTTGGCCGGAAACACGAATTTCTCCAACACTTGATCGCATTGCCGCGCTGACAGACATTCTCGGTTCGCCTCAACTCACATATCCAACAATTCATGTGGGCGGAACAAATGGAAAAACAACGACATCTCGAATGATTGATTCGCTTCTATTTGAAATGGGATTACGAACCGGACGTTTTACTAGTCCACATCTCGAAAGTTATTTGGAGAGAATTTCGATTAATGGCGAACCTATTGATCCTAAAGCCGCGATATTTGCCTACAACGATCTCTCGCCATATTTGGATTTAATGGATACAAAATTTGAAAATCCAATTTCTTTTTTTGAAGCAATCACCGCCATGGCTTTCGTTGCATTTGCCGAACATCCAGTTGATATTGGTGTTATCGAAGTAGGCATGGGCGGACAATGGGATGCAACGAATGTTGTCGACGCAGATGTATCAGTAATCATGCCAATTGGTTTAGATCATATGGAATATCTTGGAAATACCCTGGGAGAGATTGCTCAAACTAAAGCCGGAATAATTAAAGCCGGTGGGTTCATCGTGATGGCAGAACAAAAGCCTGAAGCGGCAAAAGAGTTATTGCGCAGAGCAGCAGAAGTTGAAGCTGACATTGCTCGTGAAGGAATCGAATATTCATTGGACGCTCGCGCAATCGCTGTTGGTGGGCAGATGATTTCCATCAATGGCGTAAATCAAAAATACGATGAAATTTTCTTGCCACTTCATGGTCGCCATCAAGCAACGAATGCTGCATCAGCTCTTGTGGCTGTTGAAGCGTTCTTCGGTGAACAAGCACTAGATCTAGACGCGGTACGTGCAGGATTTGCCAACGTAAAATCACCAGGCCGATGTGAAGTTGTACATCGTGACCCAACCGTTATTTTAGATGCAGCGCATAATCCGCATGGTGCGCAGGCACTCGCTCACACCCTTGCTTCTGAATTTACCTTTGATGACACAATAGGCGTTGTTGGAATTTTCGGAGACAAAGATGCACAAGGAATTCTTGAATCTCTAGAACCTATTCTTAATTCAATAATTGTTACCTCAAGTTCTTCTCCTCGAGCGATGCCCGTGAAAGAGCTCGAATCCCTTGCCATCAAAATTTTTGGTGCAGACAGGGTGTTTAGTAACGAGAATCTAGAAGGCGCCCTTAAGCGAGCTATTGATGATGCCAAGCGCCCATTGAGCGATGACAGTGTCGGAATAGTTGTAACTGGATCAGTCGTTACAGTCGGAGAAGCACGTTCAATTCTACGTAGACTATTTTCAAAAGAAGATTAAGATTTAACCATGCGCATGTTGGCTTCTTCCGTTCTTGTAATGGAATCTTTTGTAATGGGTTTTGCATTATTGCTTGCCATGAAAGATCACTCATCTTCTGTTCTCATTATTGGTGGCGTGATTGCAATTGCATGTTTACTAGCGCCAGGTTTTCTCAAGACGAAATTTGGTTGGGCTCTTGGGTGGATTCTGCAAGCAGCGATGATTGCCTATGGCTTTGCAGTCACATCAATGTTTCTGGTGGGGGCTATTTTCTTGGGGTTATGGATTGCGGCTATTCTCGTGGGCAAAAAGGGCGAAGCAGCCCGCGCAGCCCTGCTGGCAGCAGGTCCTCCAAATGCCTAATAGACTGCGCATGTGAGTTCCGAGAAAACCTTAATCCTGATCAAGCCCGATGGCGTTCGCCGTGGTCTTGTAGGTGAAGTTATTTCTAGAATAGAAAAAAAGGGTTATTCAGTTACTGCTCTACGCATGATGCAAGCAGATCGTTCGATACTTGAAAAACATTATGCAGAGCACAACGGCAAACCTTTTTACGAACCACTTCTTGAGTTCATGGGTTCAGGTCCGATTGTTGCAATGATCGCCGAAGGAAATCGCGTCATCGAGGGATTTCGTTCACTTGCCGGCGCAACTGATCCAACTGTTGCAGCACCAGGAACAATTCGCGGAGATCTCGCACGAGATCAAGGAACCAAAGTTGTACAGAACATTGTTCACGGATCTGATTCACCTGAATCAGCAGCTCGTGAAATAGCTATTTTCTTTGAAGGGAAATAAATGAGTAACAAAATGTCATTCATCGGCCGCGATATGGCTGTGGATCTAGGAACTGCTAACACGTTGGTTTATGTGCGCGGTCGTGGCATTGTTCTCAACGAGCCAAGCGTTGTTGCTGTTAACCAAGACACCGGTGGAATTTTGGCTGTTGGTCTTGAAGCAAAGAAGATGATTGGTCGTACTCCTGGCAACATCGTTGCAATTCGTCCACTGAAAGATGGTGTGATTGCAGACTTTGATACAACAGAGCGCATGTTGCGTTACTTCATTCAGAAAGTTCACCGTCGTCGTTATTTGGCGAAGCCTCGTATTGTTGTGTGCGTTCCATCAGGTATTACTGGCGTAGAACAGCGCGCTGTTAAAGATGCTGGATACGCAGCAGGTGCTCGCAAGGTTTACATCATTGAAGAGCCAATGGCAGCAGCAATTGGTGCAGGACTTCCGATTCACGAACCAACTGGAAACATGGTCGTAGATATTGGCGGCGGTACTACAGAAGTTGCTGTTATTTCACTCGGTGGAATTGTTACTTCTCTATCAATTCGTGTGGGTGGAGACGAACTCGATCAATCAATTATTAACTGGGTAAAACGCGAATTCTCATTGCTACTTGGTGAGCGCACAGCGGAAGAAATCAAAATGGCTATCGGTTCTGCTTATCCACTTCCAGGTGAAAATGATGCAGAAATTCGCGGCCGTGACCTTGCAACAGGACTTCCAAAGACGATCGTTGTATCGGCTGCAGAAATTCGCAAAGCACTGGAAGAACCAGTAAATGCAATTATTAACGCTGTAAAGAGCACTCTAGATAAGTGTCCACCAGAGCTTGCAAGTGATCTTATGGATCGCGGAATAGTTCTTACA
>JBEAYI010000080.1:0-3997 GCA_041159375.1 Actinomycetota bacterium | reverse complement strand
ATTCCAGGAGGTGAGCCTGCAACAATCATTACGTTTTCACCTTTTTTAGCACGACCGCTGCGAATCAAAACTGTGTCTACCAACTTAACCATGTCATCAGTGTGCTTAACCATCTCTGTAATCATCGGTTCGACGCCCCACGTCAGTGCTAGGCGGTTATAGGTTCCAACTTCTGGTGTTAGAGCCAAGATAGGAATCGGAGAACGTAGGCGCGACATTCGACGAGCAGAATCTCCGCTTTGAGTAAATGCAACTAAGTATTTGGCTTCAACAATTGCGCCCACTTCAGTGGCTGCTTTTGTGATTGCGCCACCTTTTGTTCGTGGTGAATTAATCATCGGACGGATGCGCTCTAGTCCACCTTCTTCTGTTTTCTGAATAATGCGTGCCATTGTTTCTACGGCTTCTATAGCGAACTCTCCGATACTGGTTTCTCCAGAGAGCATCAAAGCATCGGCGCCATCTAATACTGCGTTGGCGCAATCAGTTGCTTCAGCGCGCGTTGGTCTGGAATTTGTAATCATTGAATCTAACATCTGAGTTGCAACAATGACAGGCTTAGCTGCATCTCGAGCGAGTTCGATGCAATGCTTTTGAACTAGTGGAACATCTTCAATTGGAAGCTCAACGCCAAGATCTCCGCGAGCAACCATGATGCCATCAAATGCTGCAACGATGCCCTCGAGATTTGCTACTGCTTGCGGTTTTTCGATTTTAGCAATAACAGGAATTCGAATTCCTTCTTCATCCATAATGCGATGTACATCTTTAATGTCATCTGCGCTTCGAACAAATGAGAGTGCGATGAAATCTGCGCCTGCCTTTAGGCCCCAGCGCAGATCATCAATATCTTTTTCAGAAAGTGCAGGTACAGAGACTGCTACTCCGGGCAAGTTAATTCCCTTGTTATTGCTCACTGCACCTGGCTCAATAACTTTCGTAACCACATCAGTTTTAGTAACGGATGTAACTTCTACCGTCACTTTTCCGTCATCAATAAGAATGCGATCTCCAGCTTTGCAATCCCCTGGCAATCCTTTGTATGTGGTTCCTACGCGATCCTTGGTTCCTTCAATTTCCTCAGTGGTAATCGTGAAAACATCTCCGCGAGACAATTCATGCGGACCGTTAGCAAAACGAGCCAAGCGGATCTTTGGCCCCTGTAAATCAACTAGAACAGCAATCGGAACTCCTGCTTTAGTGGCTGCGTTTCGTACAGCATCCATTCGGCTTTGATGTTCGGCGTAAGAACCGTGAGAGAGATTAAGGCGAGCCATATTCATGCCAGCTGCGATTAACTGCTCAACTTTTCCAGCAGCTTCAACTGCTGGACCCATTGTGCAAACTATTTTCGCGTGGCGCATGAGTCCATCCTATCTATAAAACAAGCGGACGAGATGTAGGAACGATTGGTGCATGTAGTTGTGATTTTTCTTCCGTTAAATATGCATCAACTGCAGCCGCTGCGCTGCGACCTTCTGCAATAGCCCACACAATGAGTGATTGACCACGTCCAGCATCTCCAGCGACGAAAACTCCCTCAGTGGTTGTTTGAAAGTTTGCATCGCGTTTAATGTTTCCGCGATCATCTAGTTCTACTTCAAGTTGCTTAATAAGCGCATTCTGTTCGGGGCCAGTAAATCCCATTGCTAGAAATGCAAACTGGGCAGGAATTTCTCTTTCGGTTCCTGGCACAGGTGAAAACTTTCCATCCTTGAATTCGGTTTCAACAATCTTGAGTGCTCGCAAATTTCCGTCAGCATCACCTAAGAATTCCTCGGTGCTAACAGAGAAGATTCGATTATCTGACTCTTCGTGGGCACTCGATACTCTAAAAATCATTGGATATGTTGGCCACGGTGCACTTGATGGCCGTTCATCTGTTGGTCGTGGCATGATTTCTAATTGAGTAACAGATTTAGCGCCTTGGCGAATTGCAGTTCCTAGACAATCAGCGCCCGTATCTCCCCCACCTAAAATGATTACATCTTTGCCCTCAACATTTATTGGGCGTTCAGTAATTTCACCAAGTGCTTCTTTGTTTCCCCATGGCAAATACTCCATCGCTTGATAAATTCCTTTGAAATCGCGGCCAGCAATATTGAGATCGCGCCATTGTGTAGCACCAACAGCTAATACAACTGCGTCATAACGAGAGCGGAGTTGCGCGCCAGTTAAATCCACTCCAACGTTTACGCCAGGTCTAAAGCGAGTACCTTCTTTTTCCATCTGAACAAGTCTGCGATCGACAATGTGTTTCTCCATTTTGAACTCTGGAATTCCATAGCGAAGCAGACCGCCAATTTTTTCTGCACGCTCGAAGACAGCAACCGTGTGGCCGGCACGTGTGAGCTGTTGTGCAACTGCAAGACCAGCTGGACCAGAACCAATTACAGCAACTGTTTTTCCAGATAAGCGATCTGGTGGCAGCGGTTTTACATTAGAAGCTCCGAATGCTTCTTCAACGGTACGAAGTTCTACTTGTTTAATTGTGACAGCGTCAGCATTAATGCCAACAACGCATGCGGTTTCGCATGGAGCAGGACACAGGCGACCTGTGAACTCTGGAAAGTTATTTGTTGCGTGAAGGCGATCAATTGCACTCTCTTTGTCAGAGCGCCACATCAAGTCATTCCACTCTGGAATCAGATTACCTAGTGGGCACCCTTGATGGCAGAACGGAATTCCGCAATCCATACAACGACCAGCTTGCTTTTGCAGGTGTTCAAAACTCTGCGGTTCATACACTTCGTTCCAGTCTTTAATGCGAACATCAACTGGGCGACGCTTTGGTAGTTCACGTGGAGTGGATAAGAATCCCTTTGGATCAGCCAAGTGAGGCCACCTCCATTACATACTGGTCAACCGGCAAACCTTCGCGATTAGCTTTCTCTATTGCGGCGAGAACGCGCGCATAATCTCGTGGCATTACCAATGAGATACGAGAGAGTGATTTATCCCAATCTGCCAAGAGTTCGTGCGCAATTAAAGAGCCCGTTTCAACTTCGAATGAAGAGATTAGTGAACGAAGGTATTCTTTTTGTTCATTAGGGACGGCAATGATGTCAACCATCTCTTGATTTACATTGCTTCAACTGCATCTAGTACGAATGCACGTCCGCCGGACATACCTGCTGCAAAGTTTCTTCCTGTGCGACCTAGAACAACTACGGTACCGCCAGTCATGTATTCGCAACCATGGTCTCCAACGCCTTCAACAATGGCAGTTGCGCCTGAATTTCTCACGCAGAATCTTTCACCAACCATTCCACGAATAAAGATTTCACCCGATGTTGCGCCATACCCAATAACGTTTCCAGCGATGACATTTTCATGTGAGGCAAAGAGTGCCTTCTCATCTGGGCGAACAATTACGCGACCGCCTGAAATACCCTTTGCGACATAATCATTTGCATCACCGTATAAACGAATTGTTAGACCACGTGGAATAAATGCGCCTAAGGATTGTCCAGATGAACCATGAAGGGTGAGATCGATTGTGCCCGGTTCTAGACCATCGGCGCCGAAAGCACGAGTGATCTCTGTTCCGAGCATTGTTCCAACTGTGCGATTAACGTTACGTACTGGCATATCAATACGAACAGATTCTTTTTTCGTGAGGGCTGCAGCGGATAGTTCAATGAGTTTGTTGTCAAGCGCGTTTACTAATCCGTGATCTTGAATAGTGGTGCGATGAAGCGGGCTGGCAACATCTGGACGCATAAGCAGTGGAGCAAGATTTAATCCATGTGCTTTCCAGTAATTAACCGCATCGCGTGTGTCTAAGTATTCAACATGACCAATTGCTTCTTGCAGCGTTTTAAATCCAAGTTGGGCCAAGAGCTCGCGCACTTCTTCGGCGATGTATTCAAAGAATGTTTCGACGAACTCAGGTTTACCCGTAAATCTTTTGCGCAATTCTGGGTTCTGCGTTGCAACACCGACTGGACAAGTATCTAGATGACATACACGCATCATCACGCACCCAGAAACAACT
>JBEAYI010000009.1:0-13189 GCA_041159375.1 Actinomycetota bacterium | reverse complement strand
CGCGGACCCCATCCAAAAGTTACTGGTTTATCAATTTTTGAAGCGATGATGTCTCTAAGCGCTTTAATTTGCAAATCATTTTGCCTATCCAAATAGGCCATAACGCTTAAATAACCATCGCTATCAACTGATTGAATAAATAATGAAATCAACTTTTGAATATCAGTGGACTCATTGAAAAAAGCAATGGAGCCATCTACTCCTAGATTGCCAAGGGGTGGCAGAGAATTTCCCCATTGCTCAAGTAAATCTGCGCTTGCTAACTTAGATTCTTGAACATTTGGTTGGTTAAAAGGATCAATAGATAACCCGGCAGCTATTAACGCTGTAACCCATTGCCAGAAGAAAAACTGAGATCCAAGGTCGCCTCGTACAACTAAATCTGAATTACCGCCAAAAGATATAGATAAGTGTTTTCCTGCGACAAGATCAGATGAGTGATCTAGAACTACTGGTAATCGTCCGAGATTGTTTTTTCCTGTGGATTCCGCAACTAATTGTTCAATCCAATCGGAGAGACCTGGCATACCTGAGTTTTCATCTGTGATGGAAAAATACTGTTCTGTACCAGTGATGATCGCATATGCCGCAAGCAGAGCAGGTGTCGCATCGGCAATGAGTGAATCCTTGGTATCAGCCGCGCTATCCAAAATTACTGAAACATCTATACCAATGAGAGCAGCAGGAACTAAGCCAAAGGCTCCAAGAACGCTAAATCTGCCACCAACGTTGGGATTAGCATTTACAACAGTAAATCCAGCTTCACGTGAGGCAAGATCTAAAGGCGATTTCGGATCAGTCACAATAATCATGTGATCAGCTTTGTTTAAGCCAGCCTTTTCAAAACAACTTTCGAAGAAACTCTTTTGACTAGCTGTTTCAATAGTTGAACCTGATTTTGAACCAACGATTACTAGGGTTTTGCTCCAATCGGAAGTGAGCGAATGAGAAACATAATTTGGATCAGTGGAGTCAAGTACAAAGAGTTCCTTACCAAAGGTATGAGCGATAACTTCTGGCCCCAATGAAGAGCCACCCATTCCA
This sequence comes from Actinomycetota bacterium, assembly GCA_041159375.1. Lineage (GTDB taxonomy): Bacteria > Actinomycetota > Actinomycetes > Nanopelagicales > Nanopelagicaceae > Planktophila. The sequence continues at coordinate 12,145 of JBEAYI010000009.1, read as the reverse complement.
CAGAGGATTACATTCGTAAGATGTTTATGTTTGGCGAAGAGGGAATCTAATTGGGCCAAGAGAGTACGAGATTCTGAGGGTAGATCTAACCAATCCATACGTATGCTTGCTTCGGCAGCAGCTTCAGAACCCCAAATAGTGTTCTCTTTGTTTATTAGTCGGCGGTGAGCTTCGTGGAGTTTTTTATACAACTCAGATTCTTTGTTAACTTTATTCTTGTAATGAACTTCAATCATGCACTACGTACCTTATCGACATCATCGAGAAGGGCTTGCCAAGCTTTAGAGAATGATGCAACCCCATCTACTTCCAAGGTATCTGTAATTGAATTAAGCGACACTCCAGTTTTCGCAAGTTGGGCTATAACCACGTGAGATTTTTCGATTGCGGGTGTGATTGTGTTTCCATGAAATTTTCCATGATCTAGAACTGCATCTAAAGTTGATTGCGGCATTGTATTTACTGTGTCAGGAGCAACAAGTTCCATTACATAACGGGTGTCATCGTAGGCTGGATCTTTCACTCCGGTAGAAGCCCACAATGGACGTTGCATATGCGCCCCTGTTGCTTGCAATTTGCCCCAACGGGCCGAAGCAGATTTAGTGAGAAACAGTTCGTACGCAAGTACGGCATTCGCAATAGCTGCTTGCCCAAGAAGAGCAACACTTTCTGCGGTGTTAATCTTTTTTAAAGCTTGATCTACAGCAGTGTCGATTCGACTGATGAAGAATGAAGCCACGCTGTGAATTTGGGAGACATCATTGCCTCGTTTGGTAGCTTCTTCGACGCCAGCAATAAAAGCATCAATTACCTCTTCGTATCTTTGGCAAGAAAAAATCAACGTTACATTCACACTTATTCCGCTTGCAATCAATTCAGTGATTGCTGGTAATCCAGCCAATGTTGCAGGGACTTTAATCATAAGATTTGGACGATTAACCAGAGCCCATAATTCTTTACCTTCGTTAATCGTTTTTTGGGTTTCATGGGCTAAACGAGGATCTACTTCGATGCTGACTCGACCATCTACTCCTGCAGTTTTCGCATAAATTTCTGAAAATAAATCACAGGCTTGGCGAACGTCATCGGTTGTTAGATTCTTGACTATCTCCTCGGGGGATAGTGTTTTCATTGCAGCGATATCAGATGCGTAATCCACGGATCCGGTAATTGCTGAATTGAAGATACTTGGGTTGGTTGTAACCCCAACTACTCCAGAATTCTTAATTCGAGTCGGCAGGCTTAGAGAATCAGTTCCTGAGATCTTGGCTCGAGATAGATCATCTAGCCAAATTGATGTGCCTGCTTGAGCAATGTCATGTGCGATCATTTGAGAACTTTCTTTGCAGTTGCAACTACGTTATCAACTGTAAATTCAAATTCTTTAAAAAGAACATTGGCACCTGCTGAGGCTCCGTAGTGTTCTAATGAAACACACGCTCCTGCATCGCCAACGTACTCACGCCATCCTTGTGAGATTCCCGCTTCAATGCTTACTCGAGCTTTCACCGAAGGAGGCAGAACTTCATCTTTGTATGTTTGGCTCTGTTGATTAAACCATTCAAAACAAGGAATGCTCACAACGCGAGTCGCTATACCTGATTCCTCGAGAGCCTGGGCACTTTCTACAGCGAGTGAAACTTCAGAACCCGTTGCCATTAAAATTAATTGTGGAGATTTACTTGCTTCTTTAAGGATATATGCGCCGCGAGCAACTCCGTCCGCTGAACCAAACTTCGTGCGATCAAAGACTGGCAAGTTCTGTCTGGACAATAAAATTCCAGATGCTTTGCGACCTTTAATGATTATCTTCCACGCGGCTGCAACTTCGTTTGCATCTGCTGGTCTAATGACATCAAAATCAGGAATAGCACGCAGAGCAGCAAAGTGTTCAATAGGTTGGTGAGTAGGTCCATCTTCACCCAAACCGATTGAATCATGCGTCCAAACAAAGATTGATGGGAGTTTCATCAATGCAGCCAAGCGAACAGCAGGTCGCATGTAATCACTGAAAACAGCGAAAGTGCCGCCGAAAGATTTGGTTAATCCACTGAGTGCAATTCCATTGAGAATCGATCCCATTGCATGTTCTCTGATTCCAAAGTGAATAATTCGACCATAAGGATTCGCACCTTTCATGGCACTTGAAGAAGGAAGAAATGATCCTCCGCCTTCGATGGTCGTGTTATTACTCTCTGCTAAATCTGCTGAACCACCCCACATTTCTGGGAGTTTCTTTGCAAGTGCGTTGATTACATCTCCAGATGCTTTACGAGTTGCAACATCTTTTCCTGCTTCAAAGACAGGGACCAAGGCATCCCAATCAGCAGGTAACTCATTTGCCACAATTCGGGAGAGAAGTTTTGCGCGTTCAGGCTCGCTTTTTTTCCATGTTTCAAATCTCTTATTCCAAGAATCGTGCGCTGCTGCACCGCGTTCTTTAACCAAACGAGCATGGGATAGAAGTTTCTCTGGAAAAGCGAAGTGTTCTTCTGGGTTTAATCCGAGTTCCTTCTTGGTTGCTGCTATTTCTTCCGCGCCCAATGCAGATCCGTGTGATTTTGAAGTTCCCTTCGCATTTGGTGCTGGCCAAGCAATGACCGTCTTTAATCGAATAAGAGTGGGTTGTTTGAGATTGCGACCAGCTGTACGCATCGCTTTATCAAGATTTACTAAATCTACATCGCCATTTGGCAATGCAGATACTTCAATAACTTCCCAACCGTATGCGCGATAACGCCCTGAAACATCTTCTGTGAAGGCAACGTGCGTGTCACCTTCGATTGAAATTCGATTGTCGTCATAAATTACATTTAAACTACCCAACGACTGAGTACCCGCAAGTGAAGCGGCTTCGCTACTTACTCCTTCTTGCAAATCTCCATCTGAACAAATAACCCACACTTTATGATCAAATAATGAAGATCCATCAGTGGTTTCTGGATCAAATAATCCGCGTTCAAAACGTGCAGCCATGGCCATACCTACAGCAGTGGAAACGCCCTGTCCGAGTGGACCAGTTGTCATTTCAACTCCAGCTGTATGCCCGTACTCAGGATGACCTGGAGTGAGAGATCCCCATGTGCGGAACTCCTGTAAATCTTTTAGTTCTAAACCGTAACCGCTTAGGAATAGTTGCGTGTATAAAGTCATCGAAGAATGACCGCACGACAAAATAAATCTATCTCTACCGATCCATTGGGGATCACGTGGGTCATGAACTAGATGTTTTTGAAAGAGCAGATAAGCAACCGGAGCGAGTGACATTGCTGTGCCAGGATGTCCGTTTCCAACTTTCTGCACAGCATCCATTGCCAAAGCACGAGCATGTGAAATAACAGAGTCATCTTCAGGGGACCAATTGGCAATAACGCTCATCTCATTACTTCACTTTCTTAGGTTGTCTTGAAACGGATAGCCAAACTTTCCATGCACATATCCACACCAATGTAGAACCGAGCATGTGTAGAGCAACAATAACCTCTGGCAATCCAAGGAAGTATTGAATGTAACCAATAGCCCCTTGAAGTAGTGAAATTATGAAGAAATACTTGAGTAAGCGTTTTGTGGCTGATGGTGTTGTAGATGAAATTAGGTATGCCAGTGAAACTCCAAACAAGGCGATTACTAAATCAGCGTGTAACCAGGCAACGGTGCGAACATCGAAACCAAAACGAGGAGATGCGACATCTCCTGCGTGCGGACCGGATCCTGTAACAACGGTTCCAACCACGATCACAACAAAAGTTAGGAGAACATGTGCGCGCGCCAGAAGATGCAACGTATTTTTCTCTAATTTCTTCCATTCATATTCACTCTTTGCTTTAGTTAAGAGCGATTGTGCACCGGCAATGAGAATTATCGAGAGGATAAAATGCGCTGCAACTGTTGCAGGATGTAGATCCAATAGAACTGTGATGCCACCCAAAATTGCTTGACCGAAGATTCCGGCAAACTGACCAAGAACTAACAATCGCAAGTCTCTGCGCTTGCTAATTAACACTGCAAGAATAGATAAAGCACAAGCAAGTACTAGAGCAAAAGTTAATAAACGATTTCCAAATTCAATCCATGATTTAAAGCCTTCAATCTGACCTTCAATAGGCGTGTACGAACCTTCAGTACACTCTGGCCATGTCGGACAACCTAAACCTGATCCAGTAAGGCGAACTATCCCGCCTGTAAGAACAATGCCCGTTTGAAAGATGAGAAGGACCCGAATGATTGCCACTAACCATTTGTTGGCAAAATCAGTCATAGCCGTAGCCTAGATTGGCCTGGCATTCGGGTGAGGACATTTTGCCTGCGCGCCTCGAGTGGTAAGAATCATTGATTTAAGACACAATACTGTTGTGAAAATAGCAACCGCCCCAGTACTCAGCGAAGACATCCGTACTCGCGACGCTGTGGCGCGCTCGATCCTAGAAAATGGCCCATCCACGGCTGCGGCGCTCTCAGAAAAATTAGGGTTTACGCCAGCTGGTATTCGCCGCCATCTTGATGCCCTTGTTGCTGATGGAGTTTTAGAAGCGCGCGAACCGCATTCTGCTCTTGTTCGTGGTCGCGGAAGACCTTCGAAAGTTTTTGTGATGACAGATAACGGGCGAGAAAAATTTGAACACTCTTACGATGACTTAGCAGTTGCGGCACTGAAGTTTATGTCTGCCCAAGTTGGAGAACAGAGCATCAAAGCTTTTGCAGATTCCAGAGCAGATGACATTATTAAAAAGGCATCAGTGTCGATGACAAAGAGATCCCACAAGAGTGAAGCTCTCGCTACTTTTCTATCAGATCAGGGTTATGCGGCAAGTGTTGCAGTGAAGTCACATGGTGAAGAAATCTGTCAGCATCACTGCCCGATAGCTCACGTTGCCGCAGAGTTTCCACAACTGTGCGAAGCCGAAACTCGTGCATTCTCTGAATTACTAGGTACGCACGTACAACGTTTAGCCACAATCGCTCATGGCGATGGTGTTTGTACAACCTTTATTCCAAAAACTGCAGGTTCATCATCAACTAAGAGAGGTCGCTCATGACAATCGCGCATCCAGAACTAGAAGGCATTGGCAATTACGAATACGGCTGGTCAGACAAGAACGAAACCAGCGACAATGCTAAGCGCGGAATTAATGAAGACGTTGTTCGCGACATTTCGGCAAAGAAATCCGAACCGCAATGGATGCTCGACTTGCGTCTTAAGGGGTTGTCTTTATTTGAGAAAAAGCCTATGCCTACGTGGGGCTCAGATTTGTCAGGAATTTTCTTTGACACAATCAAGTATTTTGTGCGCTCTACTGAGAAGCAGGCACAAACATGGGAAGACCTACCTGATGATATTAAGAATACGTACGACCGTTTAGGTATTCCAGAAGCTGAAAAGCAACGCTTAGTTTCAGGTGTCGCTGCCCAGTACGAATCTGAAGTTGTTTATCACTCAATCCGTGAAGATCTAGAAGCACAAGGCGTAATCTTTTTAGATACTGATTCTGGTCTTCGCGAGCATCCTGAACTTTTCAAAGAGTATTTTGGCACGGTAATTCCTGTTGGTGACAATAAATTTGCCGCACTAAATACTTCTGTGTGGTCTGGCGGTTCATTTATTTACGTTCCAAAGGGTGTGCACGTAGACATTCCTTTACAAGCATATTTCCGAATCAATACTGAGAATATGGGACAGTTCGAGCGCACGCTGATCATCGCTGATGAGGATTCATACATTCACTACGTAGAAGGATGTACTGCTCCGATCTACAAATCTGATTCTCTACACTCTGCTGTCGTCGAAATCATCGTTAAAAAAGGCGCACGCGTGCGTTACACAACGATTCAGAACTGGTCTAACAATGTTTACAACTTGGTTACCAAGCGTGCTACCTGCGCTGAGGGTGCGACCATGGAATGGGTCGATGGAAACATTGGTTCAAAGGTAACTATGAAGTACCCAGCAATTTTCTTGATGGGACCACACGCTAAGGGAGAAACACTCTCGCTTGCATTTGCAGGCGAAGGACAACACCAAGATTCCGGCGCAAAGATGGTTCACGCAGCTCCGTACACATCTTCAACAGTGATTTCTAAGTCAGTTGCTCGTGGTGGAGGTCGCACGTCCTACCGTGGGTTAGTTCAAATTCAAGAAGGTGCTCATCATTCAAAGAGCACGGTTAAGTGCGATGCACTTTTGGTTGACACTATCTCTCGTTCAGATACATATCCATATGTAGATGTGCGTGAAGATGATGTATCAATGGGTCACGAAGCCACAGTTTCCAAGGTTAGCGATGATCAATTGTTTTATTTGATGTCACGCGGATTAACTGAAGATGAAGCAATGGCAATGATTGTTCGTGGATTCATTGAACCAATCGCACGAGAACTTCCTATGGAGTATGCCCTCGAACTAAACCGTTTGATTGAACTTCAAATGGAAGGCGCAGTTGGTTAATGAGTGTCCTCACTTCAAATATTTTAGTTCCACACGGTAGGGAAGAGGCGTGGCGATTCACACCTCTTAACCGATTAAAGGGATTACACGATGGGTCTGCAGCGATCGCAACACATCGTTCACTTTCAATTAAATCTTCATCCGTTCCTGGTGTAACTTTCGAGAGAGTTTCACGAGAATTACTTCCATCATTAAGTACAACTGATGATGCGATCATGAATCGTGTTCGTGAGTTTTCTACAGATGTAGCAGTTCTAAAAATTGCAGCAAATTCAGAACTGACTGAACCGATTCATCTGAATAGAGAATCTTTTGATTTGTCGTCAGCGGAGTATTCACGGGTTTTGATTCATGTTGGTTCGAATGCTCGCGCAACAGTCATTGCCTCAAATACAGGCAATACATTGCTAGCTGAAGAAATTGAATTCAAAGTTGAATCTGGAGCATCGCTGACCTTCGTAACCTTGCAGGAATGGGATTCGCAGACAGTTCACGTTGCTAAGCACCACGCAATCGTTGACAAGGATGCAATCTTCAAATCAATTACAGTCACAATCGGTGGTTCAGTTGTGCGATTGCTGCCAACTGTCGAATTCACAGGCCCAGGAGCAGACGCTCAATTACTAGGCGTTTATTTCGCTACCACCGGACAATTCTTCGAACATCGCATCTTCGTTGACCATTGTGTTCCACAGGCAAAATCTCGCGTGAATTACAAGGGTGCACTATCGGGGGACAAAGCTCACACAGTTTGGATTGGTGATGTCTTCATCCGTGCAAATGCCGAAGGAACAGATACATACGAGCTCAATCGAAACTTGTTGCTAACAGATGGTGCCCGTGCGGATTCTGTGCCAAATCTTGAAATTGAAACTGGCGAAATTGTAGGAGCGGGCCACGCAAGTACAACGGGTCGCTTCGATGATGAACAACTCTTTTACTTAATGTCGCGAGGAATATCAATTGAAGATGCTCGCCGTTTGGTGGTTCGTGGATTCTTTAGCGAGATCATCAGTGAAATTCCTGACACCGATGTTCAAGTGCGCCTCATGGAGCGTATCGACACCGAATTAGTTAAAGCTGGTGCGTGATATGAATTCTTTGAAATTCTCAGCGCTGCAGGATCGTAAGCCAGTGAAAATACACGTTAACGGTGAAGACATCTGTGTGACACGTATTGGCGATGAAGTATTTGCAATTGGTGACGTCTGTACACATTCGGATGCTTCTTTATCTGAAGGTGACGTAACTGATTTCAAAATCGAATGCTGGTTACATGGTGCGGAATTTGATTTACGTACAGGCGAGGCGCTCACACTGCCAGCCAATATCCCTGCCAAGACGTACCCAGTAAACATTGTTGATGATGTTGTAGAAGTTCAAGTTAATTAAGTATTAGACCAACCCACAGACGAGAGATAACAGGTAAAAATGAGCACATTAGAGATTCGTAACCTTCAGGTTTCGGTAGATACAGAGAACGGTGCAGTAGAGATTCTTAAAGGTGTTGATCTAACTATAAAGTCCGGTGAAACACACGCAATCATGGGACCAAATGGTTCAGGTAAATCGACTCTTGCCTACTCGATCGCTGGGCATCCGAAATACGCAATAACCGGAGGATCTGTAACGCTAGATGGAGCAGATGTTCTAGAGATGAGTGTTGACGAACGTGCAAAAGCTGGATTATTCCTAGCGATGCAATATCCGGTTGAAGTACCCGGAGTTTCAGTATCAAACTTCCTTCGCACGGCAGCAACTGCATTACGTGGTGAAGCTCCAAAACTTCGTACGTGGGTTTCGGAAGTTAAAGAAGCCATGGATGCACTCTCTATTGATCCAAGTTTTGCTCAAAGAAACGTGAATGAGGGATTCTCTGGCGGAGAAAAAAAGCGTCATGAGATTATGCAACTTGAATTGCTTAAGCCAAAAATTGCCATTCTTGATGAAACAGATTCTGGATTAGATGTTGACGCTTTGAGAATTGTTTCTGAAGGTGTTAATCGAGCTAAGGACGCAAACAATCTTGGAGTACTTTTAATCACTCACTACACAAGAATTCTTCGTTACATCAAGCCCGACTTCGTGCATGTATTTGCTAATGGCAAAGTTGTGGAAGAAGGCGGACCAGAATTAGCGGACAAGCTCGAAGCTCAGGGGTATGCCGAATACGTCGGTAGCTAAATCTCCTTATGTCACTCGACGTCGCAAGAATACGCAAAGATTTTCCTATCTTTACGCGCACTATTCGCGACGGCAAAAAACTTGTTTACTTAGATAGCGGAGCGACTAGCCAAAAACCACAAGTAGTGATTGATGCCGAAGTTGATTTCTATGCCAAGCACAATGCGGCCGCGCACAGAGGTGCACATCAACTTGCCGAAGAAGCAACAGAGATGTTCGAAGCGTCTCGAGAGACGGTTGCATCATTTCTTGGTGCCAAAACAGAAGAAATTGTATTTACGAAGAGTGCAACTGAATCCTTAAATCTCTTGGCATACGCCTTCAGTAACGCCGAACCTGGTAGCCAGTTCGCCATTAGTTCTGAGCATTCCATCGTTGTCTCTGAAATGGAACATCATGCAAATTTAATACCTTGGCAACAACTCGCAAAGAGAAGTGGTGCTGAACTTAAATGGTTTGGCGTTACTTCTGACGGACGTCTAGATGAATCGAATATTGATTCATTGATTACTTCAAAGACCAAAATTGTTGCAATTACTCAACAATCTAATGTTCTTGGAACGATAAATAACTTAGATCGCATCATTGAAAAAGCTCATAAAGTTGGCGCCATTGTGATTGTTGATGCATGCCAATCAGTTCCGCACATCCCGGTTAATGTGACCAAACTAGGTGCAGACTTTTTAGCTTTTTCTGGTCATAAAATATTGGGTCCAACAGGAGTTGGAGTTTTATGGGGGCGTTACGAATTACTCAATAATCTTCCACCATTTTTATTTGGCGGATCCATGATTGAAAATGTGACAATGACTGATGCAACATGGGCCGAAGCACCTCGCAAATTTGAAGCTGGTGTACCTAATATGGCTCAAGTTGTGGGCTTAGCCGCGGGAATCAAGTACTTACAAAGTATTGGTCTTGAAAAAGTTCACGAACATGAAAAAGCGCTGACGGGATATTTGCTAAATGAATTGAATCAGATTCCTGGCATTGCAGTTGTCGGACCGACAGATATTTCACTTCGCGGAGGAACGGTTTCATTCACTGTTGAGGCAATCCATCCTCATGATCTTGGTCAGTATTTAGATAGTGCAGGTATCGCTGTTCGCACGGGACATCATTGCGCATGGCCGCTTACTCGTGCGTTAGGGGTGCCCGCAACTACTAGAGCTTCCCTGTATCTGTATAACGATAATTCGGATATCGATGCACTTATCGCAGCTATCAAAGATGCTAAGAAATACTTTGGTCAATAATGCAATTAGATAATTTGTATCAAGAAGTCATTCTTGATCATTACAAGCATCCTGAGAATAAAGGACTTGCTACTTCCTATGATGCGCAGGTTCATCACATCAATCCAAGTTGCGGCGATGAAATCACCCTAAATCTCACATTGCAGGGGGATAAAGTTTCAGCGATTTCATGGGATGGCGTTGGTTGTTCTATTTCGCAAGCCAGCGTTTCAATCATGAGTTCTTTGATGATGAATAAAGAGCTCTCGCAGGCGCAGACCATTCTTGATGAATTCGTCGCTTTGATGCAGAGCAAGGGAAACGGATCACCAGATGTATCTGTACTCGAAGATGCTGTTGCTTTTGCAGGAGTTTCTCAATACCCAGCGCGCATTAAATGTGCCTTATTGGGTTGGATGGCATTTAAAGATGCGTCAGTACAAGCCCAGAAAAAGAACTAAACTAAGCCAAAGATAGAAGGGCGCACTATGACAACCAGCGTTGATGATGTAACAGAGGCTATGAAGGATGTAGTCGACCCCGAATTAGGAATCAATGTCGTTGATTTAGGTTTGATTTATGACGTAATGGTTGATGAATCCAATATTGCAGTTCTTAACATGACTCTTACATCTGCGGCATGCCCATTGCAAGACGTCATTGAAGATCAAACTCGCCAGGCATTGGCCGGGATGACAACTGACGTAAAAATTAATTGGGTATGGATGCCACCTTGGGGACCAGACAAAATTTCTGATGATGGTCGAGAACAACTTAGAGCGTTGGGATTCACGGTTTAACAATGTCGATGCAAGCAGTTTGGATGACCCACCGGTCAATGACTGCAGATCCTTCGGTAAAGGAACAAAAGCTCAAGGCAGGTACAGTCAAAAGAATATTCGATTTCGCTAGACCTTATCGAAAATATCTCTCTGTATTTCTTTTCACCGTTGTTATTGATGCATTCTTGGTAGTAGCCACGCCACTAATTCTGCGTAAGTTAATTGATGATGGTGTAATTCCTAAAAATGGTCCGCTGATTACTGAACTAGCATTCATTGTTGGTTTATTGGCGATTGCTGATGCTGTGATGAGCATCGTAGGCCGATGGTTTTCTGCGCGGATAGGCGAAGGATTGATCTATGACTTGCGATCTCAAGTTTTTGCACACGTTCAAAAGCAATCCATAGCATTCTTCACTCGCACTCAAACAGGTGCCTTAATTTCACGAATTAATTCAGACGTAATTGGTGCGCAACAAGCATTTACATCGTCCCTATCAGGCGTTTTGAGCAATGTCATTACTTTGATTTTGGTAACAACAACAATGCTCTTTCTTTCATGGCAAATCACACTGGTATCTCTCGTTTTGCTACCAGTTTTCTTAATCCCCACTAAATGGGTGGGTCGAAAGCTCCAAGCTTTAACTAGAGATTCTTTTGATCTTAATGCAGCGATGTCATCAAGAATGACTGAGCGATTCAATGTTTCAGGTGCCATGTTGGTTGCTCTCTATGGTGAACCAGGACTGGAAAATGAATCTTTTCGTTCAAGAGCACGACGCGTAGCTGATATTGGAATATCCATGGCGATGCTCAATCGAATTTTCTTCATTGCGTTAACTAGTGTGGCAGCAGTAGCCACAGCTTTCGCTTATGGCATCGGAGGCCATTTGGCATTGAGCGGTGCTGTCACTGTTGGAACACTCTTGGCAATAACTGCGCTCTTGGCTCGATTGTACGGACCACTCACTGCTCTCTCTAATGTTCGAATTGATGTAATGACTGCATTAGTCTCTTTTGAAAGAGTATTTGAAGTACTAGATCTGCAACCAATGGTTACTGATAAGGCCAATGCAAAAGTACTGGCCAAAAAGATTCCATCCGTAGAGTTTAAAAATGTGCATTTCTCCTATCCAAAGCCTGAGGAAATATCACTGGCATCACTCGAATCTGCCGCGAAAGAAGAACAGATAGAAAGTGGAGAGATTTTAAAAGGAGTTTCCTTTAGCGCTGCACCAGGAACCCTCACAGCAATTGTCGGACCATCTGGCGCAGGAAAAACAACAATAAGCGCTTTAGTTCCTAGACTGTATGACGTAACTAGTGGAAGCATTGAAGTTGATGGAATCGATATTAGAGATTTAACTTTAGATTCATTGCGTTCCAATATTGGTGTTGTCACCCAGGATGCTCACCTGTTCCATGAAAGCATTGCGGATAATCTTCGATATGCAAAACATGATGCAACTGAGAAAGAGATGCAGGAAGCTTGTCGTGCGGCA
>JBEAYI010000079.1:0-4023 GCA_041159375.1 Actinomycetota bacterium | reverse complement strand
ATTGCTGGTCAGCAACACGGAATGGTTGCACTGGATTCAGAGGGCAATGTAATTCGCGATGCGCTTTTATGGAATGACACACGTTCTGCGCAAGCTGCAAAAGATCTCAATCATGAATTAGGTGGCGACACCGAGACAGCGCGCAAAGTTGGCTCTGTTCTTGTTGCTTCATTTACCGCATCGAAACTTCGTTGGATGGCAGATAGCGAACCTGAAAATGCAAAAAAAGTAGCTGCAGTGGCGCTCCCCCATGATTGGCTTTCATGGCAACTACAGGGTGGAAAAGATTTTGCGAATCTATTTACTGATGCAAGCGATGCATCTGGAACTGGTTATTTTGATCCTTCAACATCTCACTACCGCGAAGATATTCTCAAATTAGCGCTACGCCATGACGGTGAATATCTGCTGCCGCGAATTGTGAAACCAGGTGAATTCGGCGGAACAACGTCAACTGGAATTCCTATCGCAGGTGGTGCTGGCGACAACGCAGGTGCAGCCCTTGGAATTCAAGCAGAACCCGGCGATGTCATTGTTTCTCTCGGTACCAGTGGAACAGCATTCGCTGTGTCTAAAACACCGACACATGATGCAAGCGGTCAGGTTGCAGGTTTTGCAGATGCGTCGGGACAATTCTTGCCACTTGTCTGCACACTTAACGCTGCTCGTATTCTTGATGCAGCAACTCGCATTCTTGGAATTTCACATGATGAAGTTGGAGAACTTGCACTGACAACAGAAGCTGGTGCACACGGACTTTCGCTCTTGCCTTACTTTGAAGGCGAACGCACTCCTAATCGTCCAAACGCCAAAGGCGTATTTAGTGGAATGAATTTAGCTAATTCAAATCGTGCAGACATCGCACGTGCGATGATCGAGGGAATGCTCTGCGGATTAGTTGATGCTGTCGATGCGCTAGAAAAACTCGGAGTTGGTGTGCAAAGAATTTTGTTAATCGGAGGAGCCGCGAAGAATCCTGGTGTTGCACCGATTGCGAGTGCTCTCTTTGGTCGCGAAGTTTTGATTCCGCCAGCAGGTGAGTACGTTGCAGATGGCGCAGCTAAACAAGCAGCATGGGCACTTCTAGGTGGTACATCAGCACCACGATGGGATTTAGGATCTGTTGCAAGTGTGAAAGAAAAAGCTACGCCGCATGTCGTAGATCAATATCGCGTACTTCGCGATCAGACAGAGAATTGGTGATTAATTGAGTCGTCGCTCCCTCGCTCTTTTCCTTCTTGTTGGATTGCTTTGGGGAATCCCATACATGTTCATGAAAATTGCGATTGATACTTTCTCTCCATCGGTAATCGTCTTTGGTCGCGTGATCATCGGCGCAGCACTCTTGATTCCAATTGCACTGAAACAAGGTTTGGTGCGCGACATCCTTAAGGGCTGGAAATATGTAATTCCATACGCCTTTGCAGAAATGGTTGGTCCTTGGTACTTGATTTCTTCGGCTGAAAAGAACATCTCTTCGGGTCTTGCTGGCTTACTTGTTGCAACTGTGCCAATTTGGGCAACGATATTTGCCTCAATCAACGGTGATAAAACGGTATGGCACAGCACTCGTCTATTTGGCTTGGTTTTTGGTTTCGCTGGGCTTGTTGCACTCGTTGGAATCGAAAGTATTACTGGCAATAGCTCAATCACATCAATTTTGATGGTGCTGCTTGCATCAATTCTTTACGCCTACGCAGTAAATATGATTACAAAGAAAATGCCTGGTGTATCTGGAATTGCACTTAACGGAATAGCAATGGGAATCGCAGCAGTTTTCTTTGCGCCTTTCGCTTATGCGCAATGGCCAACAGGTGCCATTCCACAGGGTGCAATTTGGAGCATTATTGGATTAGGTGTTTTGTGTACAGCGGTAGCCTTCGTGATTTTCTTTAAAGTTATGGATGACATCGGTCCTGCTCGCGCATCATTGGTTACCTATATCAATACTGCTTTTGCAGTTCTGCTGGGTGTGCTGATTTTGTCTGAACCATTGACACTTGGAATCATGGTTGGCCTACCAATGGTCTTGGTCGGCTCATACTTTGCTAGCCGCAAACCAAAGGTCAACGTTTAGTTTTCGCTAAAACCTAGTTTTTCTAACATCTTTGAGTCACGCTGCCACTCTTTAGAGACTTTGATGTGAAGACCAAGAAAAACCTTTGCACCAATTGCTCGCTCGATATCAGCGCGAGCACGTGTACCAATATCTTTTAATCTCGAACCTTGGTGGCCCAACACAATTGCGCGCTGTGAATCTCGCTCAACATGGATAGTTGCGTGGATATCAAAAAATGGTCGGCTTCCCTTTTCTTCGCGCTCTGACATCTCATCAATTGTGACCATGATTGAGTGCGGCAATTCTTGTAGTGCATCGCGTAGTGCTGCTTCGCGAATAAGTTCGCAGATAATCTGACCCTGTTCTTGATCACTCTTCATATCAGTTGGATAAAAAGCAGATCCTGCAGGCAAAGTTTTGCTAATTAACTCAGCCAACAAATCTATTTGCTCGTGTATTGCAGCCGATACAGGAATGATTTCATCCCACACAAAACCCTTTGCTAAGTCATTAATACCAACCAAGCGATTAGCTAATGATTTCTTGGATAACAGATCAGTCTTAGTAATAACGGCAATCTTCTTAGCCTTTGGGTGCTTAGCAATTTCTGCGGCAATGAATACATCTCCTGCACCTGAATCTTCATCAGCTGGTAAACACATAATGATTGCATCGACTGAATCCATACTGTGATCAACAACAGCGTTTAGGCGGTGACCAAGCAGAGTCTTTGGTTTGTGCACACCAGGTGTATCAACTAACACCGCTTGAAAATCTGGACCATTGAGGATGCCGCGAATTGCGTGACGCGTTGTATTTGGATGATGCGATGTAATTGCAATCTTGCTGCCAACTAAAGCGTTGATGAGAGTGGATTTACCTGCGTTTGGGCGGCCAACAATGGCTACGAAACCCGAACGAAAATCACTCATGGACGTATTCTCTCATTGTCTGAGCATTAAACCTAAATACTTAAGAATTCCACCGCATCACCAACAGATGTAACGATTTCTGCTGCTCGCTCGCCGATTAATCGATGACAGCCTTCACTCGTCGGAGAATTTATTGGACCCGGAATCGCCATCACTGGTCGCAATAACTCTGCCGCATCTCGCGCAGTTCGAAGTGATCCACTTCTAAATGCTGCTTCGACAACGAGTGTTGCATTCGATAACGCTGCAATTAATCTGTTGCGAGTAAGAAAACGAGATGGAATTGCATTTACTCCCGGCATTACTTCACTGATTAACGCGCCGGATTCAGAGATTTCGTGAAAGAGCCTTTGATTTCCAACGGGGTAATTAACATCAATGCCTGTGGCAATTACTGCGATGGTTTCACCTTCAGCAAAGAGTGCTCCCCTGTGTGCTGCTGAATCAATTCCATATGCACCACCACTTGTTATTACCCATCCTCGATCAACAAAACCCGATGCGAATTCGCCAGCATTTCGCAAGCCATAGTTCGTTGGATTTCGAGTTCCAACTATTCCAAGCTGTGGCTTTGATAGACATGTGGCATCTCCCTTAATCACCAATCCAATCGGTGGGTTAGACAGTGAGTTCAGAGTTTGTGGCCAGAGAGAATCCTCTGGGGTTATGAAGATTGCTTGCAGGCTATGGACTTCGTGAAGGAGTTCATCAGCTGATTTAGATGAGAGACGGCTAATGATTCGAGCAAATTTATCGCCATCATAAATTCCATCACAGAGAGAGTTCAGAACTTGTAGTGCTCCGAACTCTGCGATTTCGCGACTCCAAAAAGGTGAGCCGCCTTCAATTGCATCGAACAAACGTATGCGCGAGTTGATTTCTTCATTCATAATCTGCACAGAGTAAATATTTAAACTCCATGCAACCTGCGAAAGTAAAGAGAGTGTGAATTACTGCTTCTTGTTGATGAGCGCTGCGATATTTGCAAAGGATTGTCTGTGTTCTATGCACGGACCATGCTCATTAAGAGCC
>JBEAYI010000008.1:0-14611 GCA_041159375.1 Actinomycetota bacterium | reverse complement strand
GCACCTGAACCAGTAGCCGAAGATTCAGGTGAAGATGATTCACGTGCTGGCAGAAATCGCCGCCGCCGTCGTGGAGGTCGTGGTCGCCGAAAAGGTGGAGCAGATACTGCTGAAACATCAACTGAGAATTCAACAACACCATCAAGTGAAGATTCCGAAGAATCTACAACGCATCGCCGCCGTCGCCGCCGTCGCGCAACTGGTGAAGGCGTTGTTCCTGGCGAGACCGTTGAAGAAGATGGCGTAATCACAGTTGTAAAGGTTCGTGAAGTTCGCGAACGTACTCCTCGGGTTGAAGCACGTCGAGGTCGCCGTGATCGCTCAGAACGTTCAGAGCGTGGAGAACGCCGCGAATATCGTGAGCCGTATCGCCGCCGCGGAACAATAATCACAGACTCCGAATTTTTGGCACGTCGCGAAAATGTTGATCGTGAAATGGTTGTCCGCCAGATTGATGACCGCATTCAAATTGCAGTTATCGAAGACAAAGTAATGGTCGAGCACTACGTAAACCGCAATAGCAATGTGTCCTACGTCGGTAACGTCTATCTTGGACGCGTTCAAAATGTTCTTCCATCAATGGAAGCTGCATTCGTAGATATTGGCAAAGGCCGAAACGCTGTGCTCTATGCCGGTGAAGTAAATTGGGATGCTGCAGGAATCTCTGAATCAGAACCACGCAAAATTGAAATGGTTTTAAAGACAGGACAGCCTGTACTTGTTCAAGTAACAAAAGATCCAATTGGCCAAAAGGGCGCACGTTTAACTAGCCAAATTTCTCTTCCAGGTCGTTACGTTGTTTACGTTCCTGGTGGGGGAATGAGTGGAATCAGTCGCAGCCTTCCAGAGCAAGAGCGCAATCGCCTTAAGGCAATTTTAAAAGATTTAATTCCTGAAGGAGCTGGAGTAATTGTTCGTACAGCTGCAGAAGGAGCGAGTGAAGAAGAGATCACAAGCGACGTAGCTCGCTTGAAATCTCAGTGGGAAGATATTTATCAGAAATCTGAGAACCCAAACTTCCACGCACCGACTGCTCTTTATTCTGAGCCAGATCTTGCAGTGCGCGTTATCCGCGATATCTTCAATGAAGACTTCCGTAAGTTAACTGTTCAAGGCAGCCAGGCGTATGAAGAAATCAGTAGCTACCTTGGATTTATTGCTCCAGAGTTAGTCTCTAAATTAGAGAAATACACAGGCACCGGAGATTTATTCGCCGAGTACCGCGTAGAAGAACAGTTGTCTAAGGCATTTGATCGCAAGGTTTACTTACCTTCAGGTGGATCACTAGTTATCGATCGCACAGAGGCAATGATTGTTATTGACGTCAACACAGGTAAATTCATCGGTAAAGGTGGAAACCTCGAAGAGACAGTCACAAGAAATTGCTCGCCAACTTCGCTTACGCGACTTAGGCGGAATCGTTGTTATTGACTTCATCGACATGATTCTTGAATCAAATCGTGAAGCAGTTCTACGTAGACTTGTTGAGTGTCTTGGACGCGATCGCACCAAGCACCAGGTTGCAGAAGTTACTTCTCTCGGTTTAGTTCAGATGACTCGTAAGCGCGTCGGACAAGGACTTATCGAAGCATTCTCAACAACATGTGATTCATGTTCTGGCCGCGGAATTCATATTCATACAGAACCTGTGAAGATGAAGGCACCAATGCCACAAGTGAATTCACAATCTGCAAGCCACGAAGATGTTGAAGAGGAAGCGGCAACTGGACATGAATTTATCGAAGTACAAAATGATGATTCAGATGTGCCTGAAGTAAAGAAGGATTCAAAGAATCAAAAGCCTGGTGGTCGCAAACGCCGCCGAGCCGTGAGCACCGGAGTAGTCACTCCTGGCTCTGCGGAATGAGCATAAAACCCGACTCAGTTTGACCCGTGGGTGCGGTTCTCCGTACCCTTAGCGCCTGCCCGATTCGCACGACGTGCTGATCAGGCCTTACGAAGTGGAGTAGTTACGTGTACGCAATCGTGAAAGCTGGCGGACGCCAGGAGAAAGTCACTGTTGGAGAGACAATTCTTGTCGATCACCTTGATAGCAAGAGTGGTGCAACAGTTTCATTTTCTGCTGTCCTAGTTGTCGATGGCGCAACTGTTACTTCAGACCCAAAGGCACTCTCTTCAGTCAAAGTTACTGGTGAAGTTATTGATGATGTGAAGGGTCCAAAGATTGATATCTTGCGTTACAAGAACAAGACCGGTTACCGCCGTCGTCAAGGTTTTCGTGCGCAACATACTCGCGTAAAAATTACAGCAATTAATATCTAACCCAGTCGAATCTAAGCTAGACGTCAATAGGAGTTGAGCAATGGCAAGTAAAAAGGGTGTCTCCTCGACACGTAACGGTCGCGATTCAAACGCGCAGTACCTCGGTATTAAGCGCTTCGGTGGTCAGGTTGTTAACAGCGGTGAAATTCTTGTTCGCCAACGTGGAACCAAGTTTCACCCGGGTGCAAATGTTGGTCGTGGCAAAGATGACACTCTCTTCGCTCTAGCAGCAGGAGCAGTTG
The DNA here is from genome assembly GCA_041159375.1 of Actinomycetota bacterium. Classification (GTDB taxonomy): domain Bacteria; phylum Actinomycetota; class Actinomycetes; order Nanopelagicales; family Nanopelagicaceae; genus Planktophila. The sequence goes on along the minus strand of JBEAYI010000008.1, from coordinate 12,086 downwards.
AATTTGGTCGCGCTCGCGGACGCAACGTAGTGAATGTGGTTCCAGTAGCTTAATTTTCGGTTCTTACGAAAGAGCGAGCCGCGTTCAAGTGCGGCTCGCTTTTTTATTTCATTAGAAAATCATTAACAGATTAAAGAGAGGAAAACGTAGATGACAACATTTGTCGATCGCGTAACTCTCTATGCCACTGCAGGAAAAGGTGGCGACGGTTGCGTCTCTGTAAAGCGCGAAAAATTTAAACCACTCGGCGGACCAGATGGTGGAAATGGTGGACGCGGGGGAGACGTCATTTTGGTTGTCGATTCAAGCATCACAACACTTTTAGATTTTCATCATTCACCACATCGCAAAGCCACTTCAGGTCACCAAGGTTATGGCGATCGTAAAGATGGCGTCTTTGGTGAAGACCTTGTACTCGGTGTTCCAAATGGAACAGTTATTTACGACAATCAAGGCACCATGCTTGCGGATTTAGTTGGCATCGGAACAACTTTTATCGCCGCCCAAGGCGGACACGGTGGTTTAGGAAATTTAGCTCTCTCATCATCTAAACGCCGAGCACCAGGTTTTGCATTACTCGGAGAACCAGGTGAAGAACGCACACTTGTTCTTGAACTTAAATCAGTTGCAGACATTGCATTAGTTGGATTTCCTAGCGCAGGAAAATCCTCTCTCATTGCTGCAATTTCTGCTGCGCGCCCAAAGATTGCTGACTATCCATTTACAACTCTTGTTCCAAACCTTGGTGTTGTTCAAGCTGGCGACACTCGATTCACTGTTGCAGATGTTCCAGGTTTAATTCCTGGTGCGAGCCAAGGAAAAGGCTTAGGTCTTGAATTCTTACGTCACGTTGAACGTTGTGTTGCACTCGTTCACGTATTGGATTGCGGCACACTGGAAACTGACCGAAACCCGATTGTTGATCTAGAAGTTATTGAGAACGAGTTAGCGATTTATGGTGGACTCGAAGATCGCACACGCATTGTTGCTCTAAACAAAATCGATTTACCTGACGGTAAAGCGATGGCAGACATGGTTGCCCAAACACTTCGTGATAAAGGTTATGACGTTTATTTAGTATCTGCTGCTTCACGTGAAGGACTTACTGAACTGACGTATGCGATGGCTCGTTTAATTCAAAAGGCCAGAATCGAAGCTAAAACTGAAGAACGTACACGCATTATTTTGCGACCTATTCCAGTTGATGATTCGGGATTCACAGTCAAAGCAAATGCCGATGGTTCATTTACCGTGCGCGGAAATAAAGTTGTTCGCTGGGTCCGCCAGACAAACTTTAAAAATGCTGAAGCAATTGGGTATCTTGCAGATCGCCTTGCACAGTTAGGAGTTGAGAAAGAGCTGTACAAGCAAGGCGCAGTTGCAGGAAGTGAAGTGCGAATTGGTTCTGGAGATAACGAAGTTATCTTCGACTGGGAACCTACGATCGAAGCCGGTGCGGAACAATTAGCTGGTCACCTTCACCGTCGTGGTGAAGATTCACGTCTTGATTCAACGTGGAAACCAGAGCGCGAAATCAATGTGCTCAGCGAGGATGAAATTGCACGCCAATGGGAATACAACGTGAGCGACCCACATTCGCCTAAACTTGTCGAAGTAGACGCCGCTGATGAAGAGGGTGAGCAATGAATCGCGAAGCAGTAAAGAGTGCCAAGCGCATTGTCATAAAGATTGGTTCATCATCTCTTACTGGAAAAGCTGGCTCAGCACTCGATGATTCTTCCGTAGAAAAAATCGTAAAAGTTGTAGCTGATTTAAAGTCACGTGGTGCTGAAGTTTTAGTTGTTTCATCCGGTGCAATCGCTGCTGGCTTGGCACCACTTGGTTTAGCAATTCGCCCAAAAGATCTCGCAACACAACAAGCGGCAGCTTCGGTTGGTCAGGGTTTATTGATTGCTAGATATACCGAACATTTAGCGCGCCATAAAATCACAGCGTCGCAAGTACTGCTCACAACTGAAGATATTGTCCGCCGTTCTCACTACCAAAATGCACAACGGACCCTGACAAAGTTGATCTCTCTCGGGGTTGTTCCAATTATTAATGAGAATGACTCTGTAGGCACACAAGAGATTAGATTCGGCGATAACGATCGCCTAGCCGCTTTAGTTGCACTCTTGGTTAACGCAGATTTGCTTGTATTGGTTTCAGATATTGATGCGCTCTATGACGCACCTCCATCGCAAGCCGGTGCAAAAGCAATCCACGAAGTAGCAAAAATTTCTGATATCGATTCACTTACATTAGGCGGAGCAGGATCTGCTGGCGTAGGTAGCGGCGGAATGGTTACGAAAGTAGAAGCTGCACGTATTTCAACTAGTGCCGGAATCGCAATGCTTCTTACTTCACTCGAACAATCAGGTGAAACACTTGCAGGCAGTGCACTAGGAACGCTGTTTCACGCGCAAGCCAATAAATCCAACTCACGAATGCTCTGGCTTGCACACGCATCAACACCACAAGGTCGATTAGTTCTTGATGCAGGTGCTGTGACCGCAATTTTGGAGCGTGGAGTTTCGCTGCTGCCAGCTGGTGTAACAGCGGTACAAGGTGACTTTATTTCTGGTGATGCTGTCGAATTAGCAAGTGCTGATGGAAAAGTAATTGCACGCGGACTTGTTGCATTTGATAGCGAAGAAATTCCTGCAATGCTTGGTCGATCAACAAAGGAGCTTGCACAAAGCCTTGGACCTGAATACGAGCGCGAACTTGTACACAGGGATGACTTAGTTCTGCTCTGAAATTTCTTTTAGTACTGCGGCGGTAAATGCTTCATTGTCTCCATTGTCAGTAGGTTCATCACTTAATTTCACGATTACCACTTGATAATTTGGATCTGTGTAAACATATTGACCGTGCAATCCAAGCAACATAGTTGTGCCTGGGTATGGATGCCAGACTTGTGCACCGTATCCCCAATCACGATCTAATGTCGTAGCTGGATTAGTTAAACGTTTCATCCATGCCGGAGAGATAACTTCTTTCTCACTAATTCTTGCTCCCACTGGGTTTAGAAGCATCTGTCCGATGCGGGCATAGTCCCGAGCCGCGGCGTTGAAGCAGCAGAAAGTTTTTTCTTGGCCGCCTACGCGATCCACATTCCAATAAGCGTCGTACTCAGCGCCAATCGGTTTCCACACATTTTCCGAGAAGTAATCTGCAACTCTCATACCGGTTAGTTTCTTAACAACCATTCCTAACATCTGAGTGTCCACGCTTCGATATTCGGGATGAGTTCCTGGCTCTTGTGCCATCTTTCGATTGTTTTTCAAGAACCAATTCAAATCTGTTGACGCGTACATCTGTGCGATTGCAACACCCCATCCAGAAGGGCCCGATGGATAGTTATCACTGACGCCAATTCCACTCTCCATATCAAGCAGGTGTTGAATTGTTACGTTGTCGAAACTTGTTCCGCTTTTAAAGTCAGGCAAAATGCTGACGAATGTGTCACTCTCTTTAAGTTTCCCCTGCGCGATGAGCTGACCAATCATTATTGAAGTCATTGTTTTGGCAGCAGAATAAGATGGAAGCCGAGACTCTTTAGTTTTACCGTTCAAATACTTTTCAAAAGTTATTTCACCATTTCTTATTATCAGAAATGCGTTCGTTTTAGTTTTAGCAAGAAATTCATCGAATGTAATTTTCTGACCATCCCATGTAACGGTGGTGGGATTTTCAGTATTGGCCACACTCCAGGCCATCGTTGGGTTAGGACTAGATTCAATCCAATGTCCGGGCATCAAATCAGGAGTTTTTGAAGCAGGAGCCAATCCCAATTTGATAGCTGCGATTGGCTCTGGATATCTGATTGCTTTGGTTAATCCAAAGAGCGCCAGATACAAAACAAATACGCTGATGACAATGTTTCGGAGAACCTTAATTAATTTATACACGGGGCAAGGGTAACTCCCGTTAGGCTTAGCACTATGGATGCCACGGCGATTGTTTCTGAGTTAGCACTCAAGGCTCGCGCTGCCTCACGTTCGCTTTCTACTGCAACAGGTGATCAAAGATCACAAGCATTACGTGAGATTGCTGATGAAATTGATAGAACTTCTGATTTCATTCTTGCTGCAAATGCTGAGGATATGGCGCGAGCTAAATCAGAGAATATGCATCCACAAATGCAGGATCGTTTACTTTTAACGGCTGATCGAATTAAGGGAATTTCCTCTGGAGTCCGACAAGTTGCTGCACTAGAAAATCCCTTGGGCAGAGTAATACGTGAAAAAGATTTACCAAATGGTTTACACCTTGAACAGCGCACTGTTCCATTCGGAGTTGTTGGCATGGTTTATGAAGCACGGCCAAATGTCAGTGTCGATGCAGCCGTCATCTTGCTCGCATCTGGAAATGCTGCGTTATTGCGCGGCTCGTCATCTGCAGCTTCAAGCAACGCTGCACTCCTTAAAGTTATGCGAGATGGATTAGCAAAGACTTCGATTTCGCCTGAAGTAATTCAATTAGTCCCATCAGATGATCGCGCAACCGTGAAAGCTCTTTTGCACGCACGAGGACTCGTAGATTTAGTTATCCCACGTGGAAGTGCATCTCTCATTCGTATGGTTGTAGATGAGGCAACTGTTCCAACAATCGAAACTGGTGCTGGCGTGTGCCATGTGTACATCGATGAATTTGCAGATCTTTCAATTGCTCTTCCAATTCTAATCAATTCAAAGACGCACCGACCAAGTGTGTGTAATGCTGCTGAAACACTCTTGGTTCATAGCAAGGTTGCTCAAAAGTTTATGCCTGTGGCGTTGCAAGCACTAAAAGATGCTGGCGTGATTCTTCACTGCGACAAGCAAACTTTAGAGATTGCAGGCAAGAACAATATTGAGGCGACTCTGGCAACTGATGAAAATTGGTGCACCGAGTACGGCGTTTTAGAGATGAATGTAGGCATCGTAAATAGCGTTGACGAAGCTATTGATCACATTGCTAAGTTTGGGACAAAGCACACTGAAGCAATCGTGACTGAGTCTCGCGAAGTTTCAGATCGCTTCATTGCTCACTCAGATTGTGCCGCTGTCATGGTTAACACATCCACACGTTTTACAGATGGAGAGCAGATGGGATTCGGCGCTGAAATTGGAATCTCAAATCAGAAACTACACGCACGCGGGCCAATGGGCTTAGAAGCAATGACCACTACTACGTGGATAGTTACTGGCTCTGGGCAAATTCGCAGTTAAGCCCGCAATTAATTAGACTGCACACATGAGTTCACTTTCCCGCGATGATGTCGCCAATTTGGCACGTTTAGCTCGCATTGAGATGACGGATAAAGAACTCGAAAACCTCACAACAGAGTTCGGTGTGATCCTTAACGCGGTTGCACGTGTTCAAGAAGTTGCGACAACTGATGTGGCTGCAACATCGCACCCACTTGCACTAACAAATATTTTTAGAACAGATGTCGTTATTCCTAGTTTGACTCCGGAGGAAGCTCTTTCGGGTGCCCCTGCCAGTGAGGATCAACGTTTCCGTGTTCCACAAATTCTTGGTGAAGAAGCATGATAAAAAATTCTGCGGCCGAGATGGCGCAATCACTTGCTAGCGGTTCAACAACTTCTGTTGCATTAACGCAGGCACATCTAGATCGAATTGCCGAAGTCGATGAAAAAGTCCATGCTTTTTTGCACGTTGATACACAAGGTGCGCTTAAGCAAGCAGCTGATGTAGATGCCGCTCGTGCACGTGGAGAAAAACTCAGTCCATTAGCAGGTGTTCCACTTGCACTTAAAGATGTGCTTGTTCAAAAAGATGTACCGACAACATGTGGTTCCAAGATTCTTGAGGGATGGCGTCCACCATATGACTCAACTGTTGTCTCTAAGTTAAAGAGCGCAGGTGTTGTAATTCTTGGCAAAACAAATATGGATGAGTTTGCAATGGGTTCATCTACGGAAAACTCTGCATACGGTCCAACACATAATCCATGGGATCTGACGCGAATTCCTGGCGGATCTGGTGGTGGATCATCCGCGGCACTCGCAGCCTTTGAAGCGCCGTTAGCAATCGGAACAGACACAGGTGGATCCATTCGCCAACCTGCAGCGGTCACAGGAACAGTTGGAGTTAAACCAACCTATGGCGGAGTTTCACGTTACGGATTGGTTGCCTTTTCATCATCGCTTGATCAAGCAGGACCCTGCGCACGAACAGTTCTAGATACAGCGTTACTACATGAAGTAATTGCTGGACATGATCCAAAGGATTCAACGAGTATCAATGCACCTGTTCCACAAGTTGTTGCTGCAGCAAAGAGCGGTGACGTAAAGGGAATGAAAATTGGCGTAGTAAAAGAACTAAATGGTGATGGTTACCAAGCTGGTGTACGTCAACGTTTCGAAGAATCTCTCGAATTACTCGCGCAAGCGGGAGCAGAAATTGTTGAAGTTTCGGCTCCTAACTTTGAATATGCCCTAGCTGCGTATTACCTAATTGCTCCATCTGAGTGTTCATCCAACTTGGCCCGATTTGATGCAATGCGTTACGGACTTCGAGTCGGCGACACAGATGGTGCTTCAGCTGAATCAGTCATGAACATGACTCGTGAAGTTGGATTTGGCCGTGAAGTTAAACGACGCATTTTGCTTGGAACGTACGCATTGTCATCTGGGTATTACGATGCTTATTACGGCAGTGCTCAAAAAGTTCGCACGCTAATCACTCAAGATTTCAATAACGCGTTTGCTAAGTGCGATGTCATGGTTTCGCCAACCTGTCCAACAACCGCATTTAAAATCGGTGAAAAAGCTAATGATCCACTTGCTATGTATTTAAATGACATTGCAACGATTCCCGTAAACATGGCAGGAATTGGCGGAATGAGTCTGCCTTGCGGTGTTGCGCCAGAAGATGGCCTGCCAGTTGGTTTCCAAATCATGTCACCCGTAATGCAAGATCAAAGAATGTATTCAGTAGGTGCAGCTCTCGAGGCAGCACTTCTTAGTAAGTGGGGGGCACCACTTCTTTCACAGGCCCCATCACTGGGTGGTGCAGCATGAGCGCATTGACATATGAGGACGTAATTTCAAAGTACGAACCTGTACTTGGACTCGAAGTGCACGTTGAGTTAAACACAAATTCAAAGATGTTCTGTGGTTGCAGCACTATTTTCGGTGCAGAACCAAACACACAAACTTGCCCTGTTTGCTTAGCTCTACCAGGCGCACTTCCTGTGGTTAATGAAAAAGCAATTGAATCAACGATTCTTATCGGCTTAGCACTGAATTGCTCCATCGCTCCATTTAGCCGATTCGCACGCAAGAATTATTTCTATCCCGATATGCCTAAGAATTTCCAGATTTCACAGTACGACGAACCAATCTGCGTCAACGGTTATGTCGATGTTGAGATTGACACAGATGAAGGGACGCAGAGTTTCCGTATTGAAATCGAACGCGTTCACATGGAAGAAGACACCGGTAAATCACTTCACGTAGGTGGATCAACTGGTCGTATCCACGGAGCGGATTATTCACTCCTTGATTACAACCGTGCAGGCATTCCGCTAGTTGAAATTGTCACCAAGATTGTTCCTGGCACAGGAAAGTACGCGCCAGAAGTTGCGAAGGCTTATGTTGCAGAACTGCGAGATATTTTGCGGGCACTCGGAGTTAGTGACGTAAAGATGGAACAGGGCTCTTTGCGCTGTGATGCCAACGTTTCATTGCGATTAATAGGTTCAGATGTTTTAGGTACACGAAGTGAAACAAAGAACGTTAACTCACTTCGATCCGTAGAACGCGCCGTTCGCGGAGAAATGATCCGCCATGCAGAACGCCTCAATAAGGGCGAAAAAGTAGTTCAAGAAACTCGTCACTTTCAAGAAGACACCGGCTTAACTCGCTCCGGCCGTTCTAAAGAACAAGCTGAGGATTACCGCTATTTCCCAGAACCAGATTTGGTACCAGTAGCACCTGATGCACAGTGGATTGAAAAACTCCGTGCTACTTTGCCGGAACGACCATCACTGCGTCGCAAACGTTTACAAGAACAGTGGTCAGTGCCAGATAAAGAGATGGCGGCGATGATCAATGCTGACGTTCTAAATCTTGTTGAAGAGACGGTTTTATTGGGTGCTGATCCAACAAAAGCTCGTTCGTGGTGGCTCGGAGAAATCTCTCGTTTAGCAAATGAAAAAGATGTCACTATCTCAGAGCTAGCAATTACCGCTAAAGATGTTGCAGAAATTGTTTCTTTAGTTGCACAAGGCGAATTAACAGACAAGCTTGCTAGAGGCGTTGTTGAAGGTGTCATCGCAGGAGAAGGAACTCCTGCAAAAGTTATTGCTTCTCGTGGAATTAAAGTTGTCAATGATGATGGCGCGCTCATGGCTGCGATTGAAAAAGTTTGCTCAGAACAATCTGAAACTGCGGAGAAGGTTCGAAATGGGCATTTGCCTGCAGCAGGTGCACTCATTGGTGCGGTCATGAAAGAGACAAAGGGCCAAGCAGATGCTGCTCGCGTTCGAGAGCTTCTACTTGGCCACCTTGGTCAAGCTGCTAATTAATTAGTTTTAGTGGGCAATAACGCCTTCTGTTTCAACAACTGCTTCTTTTCCAATATTGATAAAGAAGAAAAGAACAACTGCGCCGACTAGCAAGAGTGCAGAGCTGACTGTAAATGCCACAGTAAAGCCGTGTGTGATTCCAAATGTTGGAGCCTTATCTGGATTACTTGCCATGTAAGAAGTTGCAGCGGTTGCAGCAACAGTGTTTAGAAGCGCCGTTCCGAGTGACCCACCAACTTGCTGGCTTGTATTGAGAAGTGCACTCGCAACACCTGCATCTCGGTTACCAACTCCGTGAAGTGACGTTGTTGATAGCGGAATGAAAACAAGTGCCATACCGCTAGACATAATAAGTAGCGAAGGCAGTACGTGAGTTACGTATGAAGTTTCTGGAGTAATTTGTGTAAGCATAAGTAAGCCAATAGCTGCTGCAACTAATCCAGGAACCATTAATCGTTTGGGTCCAACTTTTGGCAGTAATTGTGAGGCAATGCCAGCAAAGACGATGATTCCTGCAGTAAATGGCAAGAATGCAAAGCCTGAACGAAGTGGCGTATAACCAAGAACTGTTTGTAGATACAAGCCTAGGAATAGGAACATAGAAAATAGTCCTGCACCAACAACTAACGAACCAAGGTATGAACCGCCACGGTTACGTTCGGTGACCACACGCATAGGCATTAACGGATTAGCAACCTTTGTCTCAATCAAAACAAATGCAGCAAGTAGAACGAGAGCGACGCCTAAGAATGTTAGAGTCGTTGTATCTGACCAGCCCTTTGTTGCAGCTTCATTAAATCCATAAACGAGTGCAAACAAACCAGCGGATGCAGTAAATACACCGGGCAAGTCATAACTGTGATCTCCACCTGCTTTTGATTCGTGTACATATTTAATTGCTAATAGCGCAGCAGCAATGGCGATTGGTGTGTTGACTCCAAGACACCAGCGCCATGAGAAGTATTCAGTCAAAGCTCCACCAAGAATTAACCCGATTGCGGCGCCGCCACCTGAGATTGCGCCGTACACACCAAATGCACGTGCGCGCTCTTTTGGATCTGTAAATGTAACGCTCACAATTGAAAGCGCAGCAGGTGCTAGAAGTGCTCCGAAGACACCTTGCAATGCTCGGGACGCAAACAACAACTCTTGAGTAGACGCGAGTCCGCCAAGTGCTGACGCCGCTGCAAAACCAATGAGTCCAATAATAAAAATTTTCTTTCGACCGACGAAGTCAGCAATGCGTCCACCCAAAAGTAAGAGCGAACCGAAAGCCAGTGTGTAGGCGGTAATAACCCACTGTTGATTTGCATCTGTAATACCAAGGTCTGCTTTCGCACTTGGGATAGCGATATTTACGATTGAGCTATCTAGTACGACCATTAATTGAGCAATAGCGATAACGAGAAGTGTGCGCCAGCGATCTGGTGCCTGGCCTGCTGGGTAGTTTGGGTTGGTCACGCAAAAGCTCCAATTCAGATTAAATTAATTGTTCGTTAGAGGATAGAATTCTCTCATGCCTAACATGAAGCCGCGGTCAGGAGTAGTCACTGACGGACTCGAGCGTTCACCTGCACGAGGAATGTTGCGCGCAGTTGGTATGGGTGATGAAGACTGGGTTAAACCACAAATTGGTATCGCATCATCATGGAATGAAATAACTCCGTGCAATATGTCACTTGATCGCCTGGCAAAAGCTTCGAAAGAAGGAGTATTTGCAGCCGGTGGTTTTCCAATGCAGTTTGGAACTATTTCAGTTTCCGACGGAATTTCAATGGGCCACGAAGGAATGCACTTCTCACTAGTTTCACGTGAAGTTATCGCAGATTCAGTTGAAACTGTTATGCAGGCAGAGCGCTTTGATGGAATGGTTACTTTTGCAGGCTGTGACAAATCACTACCCGGAATGATGATGGCTGCAGCGCGCTTAGATGTTGCAAGTGTTTTTGTATACGCAGGCTCCACATTGCCGGGCCAGGTAGATGGCCAAGATGTCACAATCATTGATGCATTTGAAGCTGTCGGTGCATGCGCGCGAGGATTAATTACAAAAGAACGAGTAGATCAAATTGAACGTGCAATTTGTCCAGGTGAAGGTGCTTGTGGAGGTATGTATACCGCAAACACAATGGCAGCAATCGGCGAAGCGCTAGGTCTTTCATTACCTGGATCTGCAGCTCCTCCTGCTGTTGATCGCCGCAGAGATGCATACGCGGTTAAATCAGGTGAAGCAGTCGTAAATTTGATTCGTCTTGGTATTACGACTCGACAAATTCTGAGTAAAAAGGCTTTCGAAAATGCAATCACTATTTTGATGGCACTAGGTGGTTCCACAAACGCCGTACTTCATTTATTGGCGATTGCACACGAGGCTGAAGTTGATTTAACCCTCGAAGATTTCAATCGTATTGGTGCAAAAGTTCCATTGCTAGGTGACCTAAAGCCTTTCGGTAAATTTGTTATGACGGATCTGGATCGTGTGGGTGGAATTCCAGTTGTACTAAAGATTTTGTTAGATGCGGGTTATCTCCATGGAGATACTTTGACTGTTACTGGAAAAACAATGGCTGAAAATTTAGCTGACATCAATCCACCATTTCCTGATGGTGTCGTTGTACACCCTGCTAACAGTCCGCTCTCTAAAGATGTTGGAATCACAATTCTTGGTGGCTCGCTAGCTCCAGAAGGCGCAGTATGTAAAACCGCTGGAATTGGTATCGATTCCTTCGAAGGTCCAGCCCGAGTATTTGAACGTGAACAATCTGCAATGGATGCAATTGAAGACGGAACAGTTAAAGCTGGCGATGTTGTTGTTATTCGCTACGAAGGCCCAAAGGGTGGACCTGGAATGCGCGAAATGTTAATGGTCACTGGCGCAATTAAAGGCGCAGGTCTAGGTAAATCTGTTTTGCTTTTAACTGATGGAAGATTCTCTGGTGGCTCAACAGGATTATGTGTGGGTCACGTTGCACCTGAAGCTGTCGATGGTGGACCAATTGCATTTATTAAAGATGGAGATCGCATCAAAATTGACACAGTTAATCGCACGTTAGATTTACTAGTAGATGCTGCAGAACTTGAAAAGCGCAAAGTTGGTTGGAAGCCATTGCCACACAAATACACCCGTGGCGTCTTAGCTAAATACTGCAAGGTTGTCGGGTCTGCCTCAAAGGGCGCAGTCTGCGGGTAACTCCGCTCAAATCCTGAGATGTTTCAACCTGGGGTTGACGCTTTGAGCCTATCTATTGGAGAATAAGCACATGTCAACAAAGACAATCCGCTTCGTGGTGGTGATTTAAAAGCGCGTGATCTAGCAAAACGATCGCGCGCTACCCTCAGTTAACCTGAGGGTTTTTTACTTTAACGAAGCAGAAGATAAGGAAGGAGCACAAAAGTGAGCACACCGAATGGCACATCTATGAATGGCGCAACTAGTTTGGTTAAGTCACTTGAAGCTGCAGGTGTCGACGTTATGTTCGGCATCCCTGGTGGCGCAATTCTTCCTGCTTACGATCCAATTTTTGATTCATCAATTAGACACATC
>JBEAYI010000078.1:0-4053 GCA_041159375.1 Actinomycetota bacterium | reverse complement strand
GTGCTGCTCCGTGATGAGGATAAACAACGGTTTCGCCGACCTTAAATGTCATGTGTTGCCCTTCGTTAGAGGCTAATAATACCAGCCATTTAAGGGGTTAGTCACCTCGAATCTATGCGTGCAAAAACGCCCTTTTGCCATGAGAGAATAAGGCACTACATCTTGACAAATACAAAAACATTATTTTTCAAAGTACTTGGAGATTAGAAATGCGTCTTCGCACAATTGTTACACCACTAGTAATCGCTGCTCTTGCAATCTCACTAACAGGTTGCGGTGCTGGTTCTAATGCAACAACGCGATTAACTAAAAAAGTAACTGATGGCCAAGAAGCTGAAATTAAGAAAGATGCAAACAACATTGCACTAAGAAACTTTGTGCTAGTTGCACTGCCAGATGGTTCTGCTGTTGTAGTTGGAACAGTTATTAACCGTGGAGTAAATGAAGATGCACTTCTAGGATTAGCAATCTCTGGAATTCAGGCACAATTCACTGGAAACAGCACAATTGGTCAAAACGGATTAATTACTTTTGAGGGTGAAAGTGCAAATGCAAAAGCCGTTATCTTCGGCGCTAATTTAAAGCCAGGTACACACACTGACTTATCACTATTTTTCGGTAACGCTGGTGAAGTTACTCTGGATGTTTTGATCCAAAAACCAGAAGGAATTTACGCAGGTATTACTTCTCAAGCTTCCATCTTGTAACCCAAACCGCGAACGGTTTGAATAACAACTGGATTAGCTGGATCTACTTCAATCTTTGAACGCAATCTCTTGATGTGAACATCTAAAGTCTTTGTATCGCCCACATAATCACTGCCCCACACGCGATCGATTAATTGCATTCGAGTCAGCACGCGACCAGCATTGCGCATAAGAAATTCAAGTAATTCAAACTCTTTGAGCGGAAATGAAACACTCTCATTATTAATACTGACCATGTGACGTTCGACGTCCATGCGCACCGGACCAGCAGTGAGAACTCCAGTTGTTCCTTCGTTAAGTGAGATCTCACCTTGGCGGCGCAATACTGCGCGGATGCGCGCTATGAGCTCGCGGGAAGAGTAAGGCTTAGTTATGTAGTCATCTGCGCCAAGTTCTAGACCAACGACTTTATCTACTTCTGAATCTTTAGCAGTCAACATAATTACTGGAACATTGCTGCGGGTGCGCAATTGTTTGCAGACTTCGGTACCGGAAAGTCCTGGCAACATGAGGTCTAAAAGAACAAGATCTGCGCCATTTTTATCAAATTCCACAATCGCATCAGGTCCTGATCCTGCAACAGCCACATCAAAACCTTCTTTACCTAGCAAATAACTTAAAGCTTCTGAAAAGGACTCTTCATCTTCGACTACAAGAATTCGTGTCATGCTTTTGTCTCCGTTTCAGATTTCTCACTTGGTTGGAACTGTGGCAGACGAATTGTGAAGGTACTGCCTGCACCCTCAGCGCTCCATACTGAAATATCTCCACCGTGATTTGTAATTACGTGCTTAACAATTGATAGACCAAGTCCTGTGCCGCCTGTTTGTCGCGAACGTGCAGGATCAACGCGATAGAAACGTTCAAAGATTCGTTCCAAATCTTTTTCTGGAATTCCGATGCCTTGATCTGTTACGGCAATTTCAATCAGATTGTTCTCACACTTTTCGGTAATGCTCACCTGCGTGCCATCAGGGCTGTAATTGATTGCGTTCTCGATCAAGTTGCTCACTGCCATTTCAAGTTGTGTTCTATCACCAAGAACCTGGACGTGCAGGGCCGGATTAAATTGCACCGTAATTTTTCGAGCCTCAGCGACCAAACGTGAATCATCAATTGCTTGGCTAACAAGATCAGATGTATCCACGCCTTTGGCGCCGACGAGTGGGTCATCGCTTTGTAATCGAGAAAGATTAATAATTTCTTGGACCAAATCTGACAGACGCTTCGCCTCCATCTGCATGCGAGATGCAAACTTTGTCACAGCTTCTGGATCATCACTCGCACCCATAACTGCTTCGCTCAGCAAAGAGAGTGCACCGATTGGTGTCTTAAGTTCGTGCGAAATATTGGCAACGAAGTCACGACGGACAGCATCGAGTCGTCGATATTCGCTGTCATCGAAAATCAAAACGAGTGCCAAGCCTTCAGTGCCGACAAGTGAAACTCGAACCAATAAGTCATGTGTACCTGCTCCGACTGGGCCTCGCGGGAGTTCAAGTGTTGCTTCTTGATACTTATTTGAACGACGAACCGCGCGCACAAGGTTAAGAATTGGCTCAGAGTTCAATTTGTTATCGCGAATCAAACCAAAGGAATCAATTTCGCGAGAATTCTTTACGACAAATTCACCTGGCTCTAACAGTAAATACTCAGCATCAATTACATCTAGAACATTTACTAAATAATCTGGAATTGAAAGTGAACGCAACTCATCGGATGAACCTTCTTTTCTCCAACGCATTGACACGCCCCTATCGTAGGGATGAAATCAAGTGCCTTCACATAGCCCACTGCGTGCCCCTTACGAAAAGGGCATTCTTTGCGCGTTGTTCAGCAAGCGTTAACTTTGGGTTTTAAGAAAGAGTGATATTCGGTATACCGTTAGCCCATGCGCGACGCTTTCCATGACGATTTGGACTCAATCGAAGCCACACTCGTCGAAATGGCACAACTTGTAAACCGTGCAATGGAGCGTGCAACAACTGCTCTTCTTACATCAGATCTTAAATTAGCTGAAGAAGTTATTTCAGAAGATGATCGCATCGATGAGATGCAGCACGAACTAGATGACAAGACTCTTAATGTCATGGCTCGCCAACAACCTGTAGCGCGCGATCTTCGCACTCTTGTTACTTCACTTCGTATGAGCGCAGACCTCGAGCGAATGGGCGATCTTGCACACCACATCGCAAAGCTTGCTCGTATGCGTTATCCAAATTGCGCAGTCCCAGAAGAACTACGTCCAGCCTTTAAAGATATGGGCGCAGTTGCAAATCGCATTATTGATAAGGTCGGAAAAGTTATCGACCAGCACGACTCAGTTGGTGCAATCGAATTAGATCAAGATGATGACGAGATGGATAAGTTACACCGCTACTTGCTCGCCACAATGCAAAATGGGCAGTGGTCACACAGCATCGAAATGACAATTGATATCACTCTGCTTGGACGTTATTACGAGCGTTGCGCAGACCACGCAGTTTCAATTGCTAAGCGTGTGTACTTCTTGGTCAACGGCGAATACGCCACCGAATAAATCTATTTCTTACCCTGATTCGCAACCGCTGCAATAGCCTCTTGTGCTGCAGCTGGATCTAAATACTCTCCACCTTTTTTAAGTGGCTTAAGGTCCTGACCTAATTCGTAATACAGCGGAATGCCTGTTGGAATATTTAATCCTGCAATGTCGGCATCGCTGATGCCATCTAGGTGCTTAACGAGAGCACGCAATGAGTTGCCGTGAGCCGTAACCAAAACTGTTTTTCCCGCTAACAAATCTGGTGCAATGTTTTCGTGCCAGTACGGCAACATGCGTGTAACAACATCTTTTAAGCACTCTGTCTTTGGAAGGTCATTGCCGAGACCTGCATAACGTGGGTCTTTAGCTTGGCTAAATTCGGATCCATCTTCAATAGGTGGTGGTGGAACATCAAAAGAGCGACGCCACAATTGGAATTGTTCTTCACCGTATGCAGCAAGGGTCTCTTTCTTATCTTTTCCTTGCAGTGCACCGTAATGACGTTCATTTAAACGCCATGAACGTGAAACCGGAATCCAATGACGATCGCACGCATCAAGTGCTAATTGCGATGTATGAATAGCACGACGTAACAAAGATGTATGAACTAAATCTGGCAATAAACCGCGTTCGGCCAATAAAACGCCGCCACGCTTAGCTTCTGCTTCTCCGGATGTAGATAAGCGGACATCAACCCAGCCTGTAAATAAATTCTTTGCATTCCACTCGGATTCTCCGTGGCGCAAAAGAATGAGTTTGATTGTCATATGAGTATCTTAAATGAAGTGACGTGCAAACTCTAAATTGGCCAGTGATTCACCGCGA
>JBEAYI010000077.1:0-7962 GCA_041159375.1 Actinomycetota bacterium | reverse complement strand
GTATGTGAAGTAACGCGGATTAGTAACCTGAAGATTTGTTGGTTGCTGAGAGAAACTAAAAATATTTCGATAAAGCAGCAAGAAACCTAAGAGCAAAAGAAGAGTCGAAATAAAAATCTTGGCATTAGATAAATCAATAGAGGATAAGAATGTTGCTCCAAGTAGTGCGCCAATTCCACCAGGGATCGCAAGCTGCTTCAGTATCTTTGTATCAACATTTTCTGCGTGCCAGTGCGAAACACCAGATACTAATGTCGTTCCAATTTCAGCAGCGTGCACAGCAGCCGAAGCCACAGCTGCAGATGCACCCAGTGTGAGCAAAAGTGTGGAGCTGGTTAATCCAAAACCCATTCCGAGTGTGCCATCGATGAGTTGGGCTATAGAGCCGGCTATTGCAAAGAAAATCCAATTCATAGCAAGAACTTTAGTATTTGATCGGTATTTTTCTGTACATCTTCTTGTCCGTCGACACGTAAATCTGGATTCGTAGGTCTCTCATAATCTTGTCCAACTCCTGTGAAGTTTGGAATCTCACCCTTTGCAGCTTTCTTGTAGAGACCCTTTGGATCACGTGCGATACAGACTTCTACGGGTGTATCAACAAAGACTTCGAGGAAATCACCTTCGTTAAAAATTGATCGTGCGCGTTGTCGATCTACTTCGAAGGGACTAACGAGGGCAGTAATAACAATTAACCCTGCATCAACCATAAGTTTGCCTACTTCAGAGACGCGGCGAACATTTTCTGCGCGATCTGCGGCAGTAAAGCCAAGATCAACATTTAGTCCCATACGTAAGTTATCGCCATCTAGAACGTAGGCGTGCATACCAAGTGCGTGCAATCTCTTTTCTAGAGCGTTAGCAATTGTTGATTTTCCAGAGCCAGATAAGCCGGTAAGCCAAATCATCTGTGCGCGTTGATTCTTAGCGCTTTCACGCGCTGATTTATTTACTTCATACGATTGATAAGTGATGTTTTCGCCACGACGGAGTGGGTGGCGGATCATGCCAGCGCCAACGCTTTGGAAAGTTAGGCGATCTACAAGAATAAAGTTTCCGAATTCGCGGGACTCTTTATATGGCAATAAGGCAAGTGGTGAATTGGTGGCAATTTCTACGACGCCGATTTCATTCATCTCTAGAGAAGTCGCTGATTTTTCTTCGCCAGTGTTGACATCGATGCTGTGGCGAATCTTTGTCACGATTGCTGGAATCTGTGTTGGACCCGAAATTAATAAGTACGAACGGCTAGGGACAAGAGCTTCTTCATTCAGCCAGACAAGGTGTGCGCTAAAGCGATCACTTGCTGAAATCTCTTCATCGGCTGATGCAATCAAATCTCCGCGAGTGATATCTACTTCTGGTTCGAGTACGAGAGTGACAGCATCGCCTTCCGCTGCGCTCTGAACATTTTTCATGTCAGAGACAATGGTTGCAATAGTTGCACTTTGATTGCTCGGAAATATTGAGACGCGATCGCCACAGGAGATTGAGCCGCGATGAATTGTGGTGCTTACGCCGCGGAAATCTTCTGCGCGGACAATTGATTGAACACGAGCACGCATTGTTATATCGGCGCTCTTTTGTGGGTGCCAGGATTGAATGCAATCAAGAAGACTCTGGCCGTCATACCAAGGCATTGCTGAGCTGTGAGTGATGACGTTATCGCCAGCTAGGGCGCTCATCGGAATAAAGTGAATATCTGGCAGATCAAATCGCGACATCTGGGCAAGGAGATCGCTTTGAATCGATGTGAATACATCATGGCTGTAGGCAACGGCATCTAACTTATTGATGGCAACGATTACTCGAGAAACTCCCATGAGATTACAGATCATCAAGTGGCGCAGAGTTTGAGTACGCACGCCCTTTGTTGCATCAACTAAAACAATTGCAATATCGGCGCGAGATGCAGCAACTGCCATATTTCGTGTGTACTGCTCATGGCCTGGGGCATCAGAGATGATTAAACGTCTGCCATCTAGTAATGACATTGAACGATATGCAACATCGATTGTGATGCCTTGTTCGCGCTCTGCCTCCAGCCCATCTGTAAGCAAACTAAAGTCGATTTCACCTGCTGCAATTGTTGAACCAGCTCTGCGCACGTGACGTGCGGCGCCCACAGTGTCATGAGGAACGCTATCTGTCTCAACCAAAAGCCTGCCGATGAGCGTGCTCTTTCCATCATCAACACTGCCACACGTAAGTAAGCGAAGAACTGAGGTCTGCATTTAAAAATACCCCTCAGTTTTTTTCTTCTCCATAGAGTCTTCGTTTTCGCCATCAATTAATCGCGTGGCACGCTCGCTCAGTTTTACATCAAATACTTCTTGAACAATCTCTTCGATCGTTGTTGCAGTTGATTCAACCGCTGCAGTCAGTGGATAACAACCAAGAGTTCTAAAGCGAACCTGCATCATCTGGGGAACTTCGCCAGGATTGAGTGGATATCGATCATCATCGACCATGATTAATTGGGTGCCGCGTTTAACAATTGGTCGCTCTTTAGCAAAATAAAGAGGATTAACTTCTATATTCTCTTGTTCGATGTAGCGCCAAATATCTAATTCGGTCCAATCAGATAATGGAAATACACGCATCGTCTGACCAGGTGCCAAACGAGTGTTGTATGTATGCCACATCTCTGGACGTTGATTGCGAGGATTCCAACGATGGCCTTCATCTCGAACACTAAAGATGCGCTCCTTCGCGCGGGACTTTTCTTCATCACGTCGTGACCCACCAATAGCCGCATCAACTTCGTGATGATCGAGCGCTTGTCGTAGCGCAACTGTTTTCATGATGCGCGTGTACTCAGAAATACCAATTGTAAAAGGATTAACTCCAGCGTCTGCGCCTTCTTTATTTGTGTGCGCAATAAGTGAGAGAGAGTTTTCGGCAACTACCTTGTCTCTAAAGCTGATCATCTCTTTGAACTTCCACGTTGTATCTACATGCAGAAGTTGAAATGGCATCGGAGCCGGATAAAAAGCTTTCTTTGCTAAGTGCAATAGAACTGAAGAGTCTTTGCCAATGGAATACATCAACACTGGCTTTCGAAATGAAGCGGCAGTTTCACGCAAAATCTCGAGAGATTCATTCTCGAGTACTTTGAGAATCTGAGTATCTACACGCACCTTGGCATGTTACTACTACTTATTTAGAGGACCGAGTAAGTATCCTGCTAATCGGCTCGCCGGTTGTCCAGATCCACCATGCTGACCTCTAAATGAGGATGTGCCATCTGTCCCACAGAGTGAAGTGATTGCTCCTGCTCCACCTGGGTGAGATGAAATCCAATTGGTTAGGTCATAAACCTTTCCATCAATTGCACTCCAACATTTTGTTGCTGTGTTATTAGCCTTTACTTGTTCCATTGTGTAACCAGCAGGAGTTGCTGATGCACTTGGAGTTGGTGTGACTGTTGGTGTTGGCGCTGCGCCACGAATAACTTCGCCGGCAATTTCTTTATCGCCTACTGCAACTGTTACAGCAGCCTTTGATCTGGCTGTAACTACGAAGTTATAGATGCCTGCTTCAGCTGGTGCGGTGTAACGAGAGAGATATAAATAATTAGTTGAGCTATACGGTTCAAAGAACTTTGTGCGCTCTGTAACTCTCAATGTTGTGCTCTTGCCTGAAGGAGAAGTAATTGTGACGTTTGGTATCTGCGAATTCTTTAATCTGTTCTCAGGTCTCTTATCTACAATCAATAATTGAACAGCGACTGTGTCCCCTGAATTAAATCCTGCACGGAAAGCTTTCTTCTGTCCTGCCTTAGTAAATGCTGCGCGAACTGCAAATGAGATGGTTCCATCTACTAAGAGCGGTCCGTTGGCCGCTGTTGTATCTGTATTAAGTAGTACAACAGGTTGGTGCGCACAGCCGTTAGAGATATCGCAATGAGCGTTTTTCGCATGGCTAAAAAGTACAAGAAGTCGCTTTTGGGCGCAGTACGAGATTCTGAGAATTGGATGTGAAATAGGCGCTTAAGCCTTCTCTATCTTTATAACGTCACCGAATGTGCCTGATTCAACGACTGTAATTCTGTAACCGTTATTGAGCGTGCTCTCGCCTTGCTTTAATGGAGCAGAGGCCATGAATAATGTGTTGCTCTCAACTTTGCGACCGATTGGAAGAGATAACTTCATACCCATTCCGTGACCTTCTTGTGTTAAATCAATTTCATAAGCGATCACACCTTGTGATTGCACTGGATGCTTATAGAACAATCCCCCTGGGCGCAGGCTTTCTATGGCAACAACCTTTGTCGGTGAAATTGGAATTACTATTGCTTTGCTCTCAGTAGTTTGAACAGTTGATGGAGTAATCCAATGTGTGGAAGTTGTTGAATCAGATTTGCATTGCACCTGTGATTCGCGCATAAACCCAAGTCGTAATTTTTCCCACGTTGTTAGATCTCCGCCCCATGGAGTCATCAGAGTGAGGTGGCCCATTCCATATTCGGTGAAGAGATCTTTCTTTGCATCTCCATAGTGATCTTCAAAACCAATACCTGCGTGCATGATTTCGTGAACCCACCAAAATGGATGGCTCAGTAATGTGTATGTACTGCTTAGTGGGTTAGCCGCAAAAGCTGCGAATTCCGTCATTACATTGGTTACGCGACCTTCGCTTGTTTCAAGTGCGCCGATGGCAGCTTGTGAGAAAACCGAAGCTTCTGTTCCTGGCGGTGGAACAATGATTGCCATATTGGCACCAGTGAAATCTATTGAAGAATCGACTGCTGCCACAAGGTCTTTGTTGAATTTAACGTGGGATGGAGTATTCCAATTTGAATGATGAACAAGACCATAGCTTGCCAACGTTGTGTCCATTTTGAAATAAGTGCTTGGAATACGAAGTTGAACGTTAGAACCAAAGTCGCTGGAATACTCAATCCAGTTTCGGAAGAAATCTAAAAATACTTTGTAATCTGCCCCTGGATTAGTTGTGGGCTTAGCTGAATCACTTGTATAGATAGGTATAAATTGAATAACGGTATTTGGGGATGGATGCCGCAAAAGGTTGTCATATTGTCTTCTGCCAGGGTCTGCCACCGTATAACCCAAATTACTGCGCAGATTCTGTGGGGTAGTTAATTTGCAGGGTTCGAAGTTGGCAAATTTTGAAGCTGCATCGAAGGTTGAAGTTGGGCGTTTACTACCAAGTGTGTACTTTCCAAGTTGCAATTGCCCAGCACAACGATTGATGAGATAAAAGTAATCCTGCACTTCTTTTAGATGAGCTGGAATATTCACATCCATTTGGCATGGATCAGTAAAGGGTGCGAAGTAACCATTATCCGTCGAGTGTGTTTTTGAAAAATCAATTACGTTCACACTTGGTTTCGGTTGAACAAGTCCGACGCTCTTCCATACAAGTTTTTTACCTGACTTAAAGCAAACGTATTTGCTGCCATTGGCTATTTGGGATTGGTTTAACTTCGGGCACTTCGCACCAGCTTTAGGGGCCGCAGCATTAGCAAAGGTTACGAATGTGCCAGTAACTAATACCGCCGCCATTGCTACGGCAATCAATCTACGCATGGGTTTATTTTCAACGTTAGAGGTGCAGATTGCAAGGGTGAAGTTACTCTTGGCCATGGGCTTTTTCCGCTACAACGATCCTTTGCAGCAGTTCATCGGTGCTGTCATTGCGTCCATGATTTTCTTGGCTATTTTGAAATGGGCATTCTCATCTAATCCAAAGATGACTGTGCTGCCGATTGCTGCAGGTAAGAAAGATCAATACGGATTGCTAAAGCCAATCGATGCAGCGCAGATGAAAATAGATGTGGCACGCGCCCAAGAGATGCTCTTAGATTTTAAGATTAAAGCAACGGTGACAGATACATATGATGGCGTGCAATTAATGGTCTTCGATAAGGATTATCAAAAAGCCATGCGCATATTAGGTCAGCCAATCGAAGGAAGTTAGAATCTGCCATGGCCATTGTGGCAATTGATCAAGGCACATCCGGCACCAAGGCACTTGTAATTGGTGAAACAGGTGAAGTACTTAGCCGTGGTTATGCGCATCTAGATTTACAACACGGCGCACCTGGTGTCAGTGAATGCGCCGCCGAAGATTTATGGCAATCAATTGTTAAAGCAGTAAAGCAAGCACTTGCTGGGTCCACAGAGAAAATCACTGCTGTTGGATTGGCAAATCAAGGCGAATCAATTCTCGCGTGGGATAAAACAAACGGAGAACCTTTATCTCAAGTAATCATCTGGCAGGACTCTCGCTCAGCATCCTTATGTGATGAACGCAGATCTCACTCAGATTTAATCTTGGCTAAAAGTGGTCTAGCTCTGGATCCATATTTTGTTGCACCAAAGATGGTGTGGTTACGCGAACGAGTTTCATCAGGCGTCATCACGACAACTGATACGTGGATTATCGCTCGATTAACAGGCAAGTTTGTTACCGATGTTTCAACTGCGTCTCGCACGTTGTTATTTGATTTAGATACTCGCACGTGGAGCACGGAGCTAGCAGATATTTGGGGTTTAGAAACTGCTGATCTGCCTGAGTTAATCAATAACGATGTAGTCATCGGTGAAATTTGTCATCCAGATATCGAAGAACTCCGTGGTGTTGTTTTGGCTGGCACAATGGTGGATCAACCTGCTGCTCTATTGGCTGAGAATTGTTTTGCACTCGGTCAAGCTAAGTGCACATACGGAACAGGTGCGTTTTTGCTTACCAATATCGGAGCTGCGCCAAAGATTTCGGCGCATGGATTAGCCACATCTCTTGCCTGGAATATCCGCGGTGATTCTGCGTATTACTTAGATGGCCAAGTATTTACGGCAGCAACTGCTGTGCAGTGGTTAGTTGACAATGATTTATTGGCATCGGCTGAAGCAATTGATTCATTGCCTGATGCTCGTGGAGTAATGGCAGCACCTGGATTTGCAGGTTATGGCGCACCGCTGTGGAAACCACATGCAACTGCGAGCATTGCAGGATTAACTCTTAGCCACGGAAAAGGTGAGATTGCACGAGCAATGGTCGATGGCATTGCGGCGCAAGTCGCTGATTTATTAGGGGCAATCGCAGCAGATGGTGTTGCAGTGAAAGAGTTGCGCGTAGATGGCGGTTTGACGCAATCTCACACATTGATGCAGATGCAGGCAGATCTTGCCCAAGTAAACATTGAGGTTTATCCGCATCCAGATGCAACTGCAATGGGAGTTGCTAACCTTGCGGCAATGGCAACTAATAGCGCACTGAATCTGGGTGACTTCGCATCCGCATGGAAACCTGTCGAAAGATATTCTCCTAAGTGGAGCACCGATCGCGCAGAGAGTTATTTAACAAAGTGGCGCACGTTGCCAGCAAATGCCATGGAATCCGCGCATGAGTAAGAAGATTTATGACGTAGCAATCATTGGTGCCGGAGTCGTTGGCACAGCAATTGCGCGCGAGTTATCAAAGCACACTCTTTCTATTGCACTCATTGACGCTAACTCAGATGTTGGCGATGGAACATCAAAGGCGAACACTGCAATCTTGCACACTGGCTTTGACATGGTGCCGGGTTCACTTGAATCCAAACTTGTTGCTCGTGGGTATCACTTGCTGCGTGACTATGCACGCGAAACAGGAATCGCTGTTGAAGAACTCGGTGCCTTGCTAGTTGCATGGAGTCAAGAAGAACATGACAACCTTTCGAAGTTACAAGCAAAGGCTGTAGAAAACGGTTACAAAGATTCAGTAATCATCAGTGCCGCAGATGTCTATGCACGCGAACCACACTTAGGCCCTGGCGCACTCGGTGCTCTTTATGTTCCGGGTGAATGGATTATTGATCCGTGGACACCGATTGTTGCCTTTGCTACACAAGCCAAACTAAATGGTGCTGACATACTTTTAAGCACAGCAGTAACTGGCGTGACAATCGGTGCGCACAACACTTTGCACACAACTAACGGCGAGATTGCCGCGCAC
>JBEAYI010000076.1:0-4114 GCA_041159375.1 Actinomycetota bacterium | reverse complement strand
TCTTCTGGCGCATCAATTGTTAAACGCTCCATCGGTTCGTGAACTTTGCCATCAATTTTCTTGATAACTACTTGTGGCTTTCCAACAGTTAGTTCGAAACCTTCGCGCTTCATGATTTCTACGAGAACAGCTAGCTGTAGTTCTCCGCGACCCTGTACTTCCCATGTATCTGGACGTTCAGTGTTTAGAACACGCAATGAAACGTTACCTACTAGTTCGGCATCTAGACGGCCCTTTACTTGGCGCGCAGTAAGTAATTTTCCGCTCTTTCCAGCAAGTGGAGATGTATTAATACCAATTGTCATAGAGATAGATGGTTCGTCAACAATGATTGGTGGAAGTGCGTGCGGATTATCTAGATCAGCAAGAGTTTCACCCAATGTAATTGTTTCAATTCCTGCAACAGCGATGATGTCACCAGGGTGCGCTTCAAGTGCTGGCACGCGTTCTAGTGCTTCTGTGATTAAAAGTTCTGAAACTTTTACGCGCTCTGATGTTCCATCAGTTTTCATCCACATAACTGATTGACCCTTTTTGATTACACCTTCGCGTACGCGGCAGAGTGCAAGACGGCCAAGAAATGGTGATGAGTCGAGGTTTGTTACGTGTGCCTGTAGTGGTGCACCTTCGTGATAAACCGGAGCTGGAATTGCAGAGAAGATAGTGTCGAATAAAACATCGAGGTTTTCTTCTTCTGGCATTCCGCCATCTGCAGGACGCTTAAGAGATGCGCGACCAGCTTTTGCAGATGCATAAATAACTGGAAATTCGATTTGCTCTTCATTTGCATCGAGATCTAAGAACAATTCGTACGCTTCATCAACAACTTCTGCAATACGTGAATCGGGACGATCCACTTTATTAATAAGCAAAATAACTGGAAGGTTCTTCTCTAGCGCTTTGCGCAATACGAAACGTGTTTGTGGAAGTGGGCCTTCTGAAGCGTCAACTAGCAAAATTACGCCGTCAACCATTTCAAGTCCGCGTTCTACTTCTCCACCAAAGTCTGCGTGGCCTGGTGTATCAATAATGTTAACGATTGTGTCACCACGCTTAACAGCAGTGTTCTTCGCAAGAATCGTAATTCCCTTTTCGCGTTCTAGATCCATTGAATCCATCATGCGGTCTTGGCCTTCGCCCTGAACTTTGTAAGCAGCGAACGCGCCAGATTGCCACAACATGGCATCAACCAGTGTTGTCTTTCCGTGGTCTACGTGAGCGATGATTGCAACGTTGCGAAGATTCTCGCGCTTCTTTTGTGGCAGACCAGCCAAGTGCGCACTAGATGCTTTAGCCATTGAAATTTCACTCCAGACGTATGTGCTCTGGAAGAACTTCACAGAACGATGCGAAGAATAGCAGTTGAGGTTGCAATACCTTAAATCTCAGGCGTAATAGAGGTTAATTAGAGATTTAGATTACGTATTTTGTGGGAAACCTAAATTAATTCCACCATGACTTGGATCAAGCCATCTACTTGTCACAACTTTTCCACGAGTGAAGAAGTGAACACCTTCTGTGCCGTGTGCATGGCTGTCACCGAACAATGAATTCTTCCAACCACCAAATGAGTAATACGCCATAGGTACAGGAATAGGAACGTTTATTCCAACCATTCCAACTTCAACTTCATTTTGATAACGACGAGCTGCGCCGCCATCATTTGTAAAGATTGCAGTTCCGTTTCCGTATTGATGTGAATTAACAAGTGCGAGTGCTTCGTCATATGACTTCACGCGAATAACACTGAGTACAGGTCCGAAAATTTCATCGGTGTAAATAGACATCTTTGGCGTTACGTGATCAAAGAGTGTTGGTCCAAGCCAGAAACCATTTCCACCAGGATTTACGGTGCGACCATCAACAACAATTGTGGCGCCTTCTTTTTCGCCTGCATCAACGTATGACGCAACCTTGTCGCGGTGTACTTGCGTAACAAGCGGGCCCATGTCCGCACCCTTTGTGCCATCGCCTGTCTTTAACTTAACTGCGCGCTCTTTAATCTTTGCAACTAGTTCGTCCGCAACTGGCTCAACAACAACGAGTGCTGAAATAGCCATGCAGCGTTCTCCAGCAGAGCCAAAGCCTGCGTTAATTGCAGCGTCGGCCGCTAAATCTAAATCAGCATCTGGCAGAACAACCATGTGGTTCTTTGCTCCACCGAGTGCCTGCACACGCTTTCCAGATTTTGTTCCGGTTTCGTATACGTACTTAGCAATTGGAGTTGAACCAACGAATGAAACTGATTTGATTCCGGGATGCGTCAAGATTGCATCGACAACTTCTTTGTCTCCATGAACAACGTTAAATACGCCATCTGGCAATCCAGCTTCTTTCCAAAGTTGGGCTAAGAACATCGCAGCGCTTGGATCTTTTTCAGATGGCTTAACGATGACTGTGTTTCCACAAGCAATTGCAACCGGGAAGAACCACATCGGAACCATTGCTGGAAAGTTAAATGGAGAAATAATTGCTACTGGGCCAAGTGCTTGGCGAATTGAATAGACATCAACACCTGTTGAGACTTCTTCAGAGAAACCACCTTTGAGAAGATGTGGGATTCCGCAAGCGAATTCAACAACTTCTAGTCCGCGTGTAACTTCACCTGCAGCATCGCTAAGAACTTTTCCGTGCTCAGCAGTAATGAGTGCCGCAATTTTTTCCTTATTTGTATTTACTAATTCGCGAAATGCGAATAACACATTGACGCGCTTGGTGAGCGAACTATGGCGCCATTCTGTAAACGCATCTGTAGCTGCTTTAACCGCTGCATCAACTGTTGCTGCAGTTCCAAATGCAACCTTCTTTGAAACTTCGCCCGTCGCAGGATTAAAAATTTCCCCGTGACGTTTAGCCGAGTCATCGAAAGATTTTCCGTTAATCCAATGGGTAATTTCGCTCATAGACGCACACTATCTGAGAGCGTTATGCTTGCGCTATTCAGTGTTGAAGGGAAGTCTTTTTCGTGTCCAACCCACAGGCAGATCCAAAAAAAGGTGCTGCAGTAACGGCTGCAGACCATGCATATGTTTTTCACTCATGGTCAGCCCAAGGACAAATCAATCCTCTTCCTGTAGCCGGCAGTTCTGGTTCACGTTTCTGGGATTATGAAGGCAAGACTTATTTAGATTTTTCTTCACAACTTGTATTTACAAATATTGGTCACCAACATCCAAAAGTTGTTAAAGCAATTCAAGATCAAGCAGCAACACTGACTGCCCTTGCTCCACAACATTCAAATGATGCTCGCAATGAAGCTGCACAACGAATTGTCGAACTAGCTGGCGGACACTTCCGTAAAGTTTTCTTCACTAATGGTGGAGCTGATGCAGTCGAGAACGCGATTCGTATGGCGCGCTTGCACACAAATAAGCACAAAGTTTTGTCAACGTATCGTTCGTATCACGGCAATACAGGTTCATCGATTAATGCAACTGGCGATCCACGTCGTTTCCCTAATGAATACAGCTTTGGCCACGTTCACTTCTGGGGTCCATATCTTTACCGTTCTGCATTTCAAGCGACTACTGAAGCAGAAGAGTGTGAGCGCGCACTTGCTCATCTAGAGCAGATGATTATCTTTGAAGGTCCAAACACAATTGGAGCAATTTTGCTCGAATCTGTTGGCGGAACTGCGGGAGTACTTGTTCCACCTAAGGGTTATCTCGAAGGACTCCGTGCATTGTGCGATAAGTACAAGATCATGTGGATTGCCGATGAAGTTATGTCTGGCTTTGGTCGCACCGGCAAATGGTTTGCTTATCAAAATTCTTCAGTAATTCCTGATTTGATCACATTCGCTAAAGGTGTGACATCTGGATACGTCCCACTCGGTGGCGTAGTTATCTCAGAGGCAATCTCAAATACATTTAATGATCGTGCATTTCCTGGCGGCTTAACTTATTCAGGACATCCACTTGCATGCGCTACAGCGGTTGCAACTATCGATGTTATGAAAGAAGAAAAAATGCTTGAGAACGCCATCATGATTGGTGAAAAAGTTCTCGGTCCTGGTCTTGCTGAATTAGCAAAGAAGCACAAGGTTATTGGCGATATTCGCGGTGGCGGTGTCTTCTGGGGAATCGACATCGTTACAAGTCGCACAACTCGCAAT
>JBEAYI010000075.1:0-4230 GCA_041159375.1 Actinomycetota bacterium | reverse complement strand
AATCACTGATGAGTTATTAGTTGCTGCAGCATCAGCGATTGCAGATTGCGTCTCACCTGAGCAACTCAATACTTCTTTTATTGTCCCTAGCGTCTTTGACGCCAACGTTGTTACTGCGGTTGCGGCAGCCGTAAGGAAGTCAGTGTGATCGAATTAGCTGCTTCCTTTGATGAACAGCTCTCATCCTTTGCGCCATTCTTTTTCTACTTAATTGTTGGCGTAATTGTCTTCATTGAAACAGGCGTACTACTTGGGTTTTTCCTGCCCGGAGATTCACTGCTCTTTAGTGCTGGAATCGTTGCTGCAGCACATGGAAACATAAATATTGTCATTCTCGTCAGCGTTATCTTTCTTGCTGCGTTCTTTGGTGATCAAGTTGGATTTGTTATTGGTCGAGTCTATGGACGTCCCTATTTGGAAAAACGTGAATCAAAACGTATTCAAGGGTTAATTGCTCGAGCAGATCGTTTCTACCAAGAAACTGGTTGGTGGGCAGTTGTTGCAGCACGATTCTTCCCGTGGATTCGCACATTTGTTCCGGTAATTGCTGGTGCTTCACGAATGAATTACTACAAGTTTCTCTCTGCAAACATCCTCGGTGCGTTTTTGTGGGGAGTTGGAATTACGTTGGCTGGTTTCTATGCCGCGACGATTCCTTGGGTAAAGAGTTCAAGTTATGCGATTGCTGCTTTCTTTATTACAGCCTCTATCGTTTCAATGGTTTGGAACTATTCACGCCGCCGACAAGAACCCCAAGAAAAGTCATAACAATTCCGCTTACTAGGTAAGCGCTCACACTGACGCCTTTTGTTGGTGAGTAAATATCAATTAATAGCGCACCAATTAATTGTCCGCCTGTACTAAATAGCGTGAATGTTAAAACGCCTAAGTGTTGAACGATTGTGGAAGTAAAGGCAATGTAAATAACGCCAATTGTTCCGCCCATATAAATCCACCAGGGCCCTGCGGGCAGAGCGACAAATTCAACTTTGCCGATTGCAACAGCGATGAGAAGTGCTATTCCTAGAACACTCGAACCCATGATGAAGTTAAGTAATGACGTTGTAAAACTCTGTCCTGAGTGTTCGTTAATCAAGCCATTCATTGCTCGCTGAACACCCACAATCGCACCTGCTAATCCAGCTAGTGCAACAGCGATGAGAGATAAATTCCGTGCATCAATTCGATCTAATACAGAGACTAAAACCGCTAAAACAGTTACGACTGCTGCTGCAATGCGGCGAGGGCTAATTGGCTTCTTTCCCCCACCGGTTAAACCAATGCGATCGACGATGAGCGATGTTGCACCTTGTCCTGCAATTGATGCCACTGAATAAATAGCAACACCAATGAGGGGAACGATTTGAGTTTGTACTGCGACAAATGCTCCGCCGAGTGCACCAGCAAATAGCGTCCATGGCGCAATTTCTTTTGCAGAAACAGCTGCGCGTAAACGCCGTGCTCCGCTTTTAATTGATGGATTAAAAATTGAGATGATTGCAATAAGTAAGAGCCCGGAACTAAATGAAATAAAGGCAGCTTGCAGACCATTATTTAGTCGCAGAGATAGTTCGCCATTTGCTCTAGCTTGTAGCGAGATCAGGATTCCTGAAAGCGCTGCGAGTAAATCTAAACGCATTATTTATGCGTACCGGTGAACTCTCGCTTATCTGCAATCCAGTCCATCAGTGCAAAGAGAACGCCGGAGACTACGAATGTAAGGTGAATGATGATTCGCCAGATTGTGCCTTCGCCGACTTCTGCTTCACCAGATAGTTCAATAAAATCCTTAAGCAGTTCGATGACAGAAATTGCAACTAGAGAACCAATAAGTTTGATTTTAAGTCCGCTGAAGTCAATTGTTCCCATCCAGTGTGGGCGATCCGTTGAATCTGCTGCAGCATCAATACGAGAAACAAAGTTTTCATATCCTGCGAAAATCACCATGAGAATGAGGTTTGCTAGAAGTGTCAGATCAAGAAGTGCTAATAAATCTAGAGTGAAAGTACTTGCATCGGATTCACCAATATGTTGTGCGAGATGAATAAATTCGATAACGAATCGGTAGGCAAGCAAGATAAGTGTTCCGACAAGACCAATATAAAGGGGCGCCAATAACCAACGAGCGCGGAATAGGACGACTTCGATTGCATGCACGACTTTATTCATGAGCGCAATTTTATCTTAATTATCTAGAGCAGTCGTGGCAAAGAGCCACTCTTCTTCTTTCGTGTTCTTATCTGCTCGCAATTCCTCTAGTTTTGCGGTGATTTCAATGAGTCGCTCGGCATCAAATGCCGCACTGCTCTGTTCTTCAACAAGAGCGCTGATTGCTTCATCTAACTTAAGCAGTTGTTTTTCAAGTCGAGCAACATCTTTTTTCAGTTGTCGTTGTTCGGCAGCGCTAGATGTGCCCTTATTTGTTGATTGCGATTTATTGCTTGATAACGCATCAATCCGCTGTTCGAGATATTGATCTACGCCTCGCGGTAAATCACGCAGTGATCCATCGCCCAATAGACCAACGAAGCGATCACAGACTCGTTCGAGGAAGTATCTATCGTGTGAGACAACAATCAATGTGCCGCCATAGCTGTCTAGTAAATCTTCTAACTCGGTCAGTGTTTCGATATCGAAATCATTTGTTGGTTCGTCCAGCAATAAAACATTGGGGCTATCCATTAACAAACGAGTGAGTTGTAAACGACGTTTTTCTCCGCCAGATAAGTCGCCCACTGGAGTCCACTGTGAATCGCGATCAAATCCCAATCGTTCGCAGAGTTGGGATGCAGATAGTGATTTTCCATTACCAAGTTCTACGTGGTTAGCGATTTTTTCTACTGCTTCAAGTACGCGCCACGTTGGATCTAATTCGTGCAAGTGCTGTGTGAGAAATGCGGCTTTAACGGTGACCCCAGTAACAAATTTGCCAGCCGATGGTTGTAGTTCACCAGTAAGCATTCGCATCAGAGTTGTTTTGCCAGCACCGTTGATGCCAACGATTCCGATGCGATCACCGGGACCAATATTCCAATACAAGTCATCAAGTAATAACTTTTCTCCAGCGCGTAGTTGAACGTGGTGTGATTCATAAACAGTGTTGCCTAAACGATTTCGTGCAAACTTAAGTAATTCACCTTGATCACGTGGCGCCGGCTCTGCCAAAATTAATTCATTCGCTGCATCTACTCGAAACTTTGGTTTAGTTGTTCGAGCTGGTGCGCCTCGACGCAGCCACGCTAACTCTTTTCGAATGAGGTTATTGCGGCGAGCATCCATCGCACTTGCTTGGCGAGCGCGTTCTGCTTTTGCTAAGACGAAGGCGGAGTATCCACCGTCGTACTCTTCTACTTTGCCTGCAACAACTTCCCATGTGCGTTCTGTGACAGCATCTAGAAACCAGCGATCGTGAGTGATTACTGCCAACGCTAAGGATCTGCGTGCAAGTAAATGATTTGCGAGCCACGCAACACCTTCGACATCGAGGTGGTTGGTGGGTTCGTCCAACAAAATTAAATCAAGATCATCGATTAATAACTTTGCCAGTCCCACACGGCGACGTTCACCGCCGGAGAGAGTGCCAAATGTTCGCTCAAATAAGTGATCATCAAAGCCGCCGAAGAGTCCTGTAAATACTTCGCGGATTCCCGCATCACTTGCCCATTCGTGCGTTGGTTTGTTTCCAAGAACAACATCTCGGACAGTTGCACCTGCTGGTGCGTTATCTACTTGTGAGAGCAATCCGATACGAGTGTCATTTGATTTTGTGACGCGTCCAGCATCTGGAGTTTCTGTGCCGGACATAATTTTCATCAGCGTGCTTTTTCCGCTGCCATTTCTGCCAACAATTCCGATGCGATCGCCTTCTGAAATGCCGAGTGATACGCGATCTAGGAGCGCGCGAATATCGAAAGCCTTTGAGACTTCCTCTAAATTAAGAAGATTGCGCGCCATGGAGACAGAGCGTACCTTTGAACAATGAACGTTACTGACCGTCAATACGCCCTGGATCTGGATAAGAACGATCCTCTTGCTCACTTCAAATCTAAGTTTGTGATTACAGACCCTGCAATGTGTTATTTGGATGGCAATTCACTCGGCCGTCTACCACATGCAACTGTGGTGGCAGTCAATAACTTCTTAACGCAAGAGTGGGGTCCAGAAGTTGTCACTGGCTGGAGCCACTGGGTTGATGAAGCACAACCAGTTGGAGATTTAATTGGTGAGGCA
>JBEAYI010000074.1:0-4243 GCA_041159375.1 Actinomycetota bacterium | reverse complement strand
CTTGTGCTTGCCAAATTGAACTAAGCATTTGTCGTGCTTGATCGCTTTCAACTGACATGTCAGACCTCCTGAAGAATTAAGAATGCAAGCGTATCAGAGTCACTAATTCTCGCTAGGTGTCAAAAGTAGCGACCAAAGCACCTTGTAGAGGGCTTAATGACCACATAGGCGGGGGTGCAATTCACGGCTTATTGATTAAGATTGCACAATGAGCGAGAAGCTAAGCCACATCAATGACGAGGGCAATGCCCATATGGTTGATGTTTCAGATCGTGAAGTCTCGCAACGCAGTGCATGTGCCTCTGGCAAAGTTTTACTGAGTAAATCCGTTTTGTCACTCATCGCAGAAGGCAAGACCCCTAAGGGTGATGTATTAGCAACTGCGCGGATTGCAGGAATTATGGGTGCTAAAAAAACTCCAGAATTAATTCCGCTGTGCCATCCAATCTCTATTTCTAGCGTGAATGTAGATTTAGAAATTGCCGAAGATGGAGTCAATATCTATTCAACAGTAAAAATTTCTGATCGCACAGGCGTTGAAATGGAAGCACTCACTGCAGTTTCAATTGCAGCGCTAACAATTATAGATATGACGAAAGCGTTAGACCCAGGTGCGACCATCAAGAATATTCAAGTCGATGAAAAAGATGGCGGAAGAAATGGACATTGGAAGCGCACATGAAGCGTGCTGCAGTCATCACCGCGAGTAATCGTGCTTTCAAAGGTGTATACGAAGATAAGTCAGGACAGATTCTCCTCGAAGGTTTGAAATCTTTGGGCTACCAAATTGATAACGTTCTTGTTCTTCCTGATGAAATCGAAAAGATTCGTTCAGCAATTAATGATGCGATTAACGATGGCGTAGATTTACTGGTAACTACTGGCGGAACTGGTGTATCGCCATTTGATGTTACGCCGGAAGCAACCGCTCCACTAATTGAAAAGGAGATGCCAGGAATTCTTGAAGCACTGCGTGCGTATTCTAGAGACAAAGTTCCAACGACAGATTTATCTCGTGGCGCAGCCGGTGTAACTGATAAAACTCTGATTATAAATTTGCCTGGTTCACCAGGTGCAGCAAAAGATGGTTTAGTGATTATTGAAAGACTCGCATCCCACATCCACGATCAATTGGCCGGACATGATCACAGCCCTAGTAACTAAACATAGTATTTCGGTAGATTTATTAACCGATTCTATAAAAACTAATCAAGCAGGAGCGGTTGCAAGTTTTTCCGGCGACGTTCGAGACAACGATGCTGACAAGAGTGTTACATCTTTGACCTATGAAGTTCATCCAAGTGCTCAAAGTGTCATTGAGGAGATAACACATCGAATTGCGGCCAAACATGATCTCCTAGGCGTTGCCGTTGCGCATAGATATGGGGAAATTGCTATCGGCGAAACAGCCTTTGCGGTTGTAGTATCAGCAGTCCATCGTGGGCCAGCATTTGCTGCATGCGAAGAGATCGTCTCGACTGTGAAAGAAGAACTTCCAATTTGGAAGTATCAAGTATTCGCGGATGGAACAACCGAATGGGTGAACAGCGCATGACACAGCTCGTTGACACCTACGGACGCAGCCACAGAGATTTGCGTGTGTCTTTAACTGATCGTTGCAACCTTCGCTGCACGTATTGCATGCCACATGATTTTGCTTCTTGGTTACCTTCAGAAGATCTTTTAACAACTGATGAATTAATTTCTATTATTAAAGTTGGCGTTTCTCAGGGCATTGATGAAATTCGGCTAACTGGCGGCGAACCACTTTTGCGCCCCGACATTGTCGAAATCGTCTCTCGCATTTCATCTATCGAAAACGCACCAATTTTGTCCATGACCACTAATGGAATTGCCCTGGCTAAAATTGCCAAACCATTATTTGATGCAGGGCTTCGTCGTATCAATATTAGTTTAGATACGTTAGACCGTGACGTTTTTAAGAAGATGACTTATAGAGATCGCCTAGATGATGTGTTTGCAGGTATTCAAGCGGCTAAAGATGCTGGCTTAATGCCCGTTAAAATTAATTCTGTTTTGCTCCGTGGCATAAACGATGGTGAAGTTACGAATTTATTGAAGTGGGCTTTGGCCGAAGACCTCAATCTTCGCTTTATCGAACAAATGCCTTTAGATGCTGGTGGAATTTGGAATCGTGCAGATCTCATTACGGCTGATGAGATTTTTGAACAACTGAGCAGTAAATACAAACTCACACCTGTTGATTATCGAGGTTCATCACCAGCCGAAGAGTTCTTAATCGATGGGGGTCCAGCAACTGTCGGCATTATCGGAAGTGTTAGCCGTCCATTTTGTGGCGCGTGCGATCGTATTCGCTTGACATCAGATGGCCAATTACGTTCATGTCTGTTCTCAATGAAAGAGACAGACTTGCGTGGAATCCTTCGCTCTGAATTATCTGAAGATGAAAAACGTGAAGCAATGGTTTCTAAGTTCCACGTAACAGTTAAAGAAAAGTTGCCTGGTCATGGAATTAATGATCCAAGTTTTATCCAGCCATCTCGTCCCATGTCGGCTATCGGCGGTTAAGCACCACCAGCAAATCTTGGCAATATATCAATCACATCCTCTGCACTAATTTTTAAATCTGTATTTGATTCTGCTGCGCCATTTACTAAGTAAGAACATCCAGGCAAGATTGCAACCAGGTGTGGGTACTCAGCAGAAGCAGATGCAATAATTTCACCAAGGGTGGTACCTTCAATGCGCGACTCTGAAACACCACTTGCGGCGCGTGCTGCAGCATAGAAATTTACTGTTGCCATGAACAGAACTCTACTTCAAGAACCGCTTTGGCTTAAAAGGCGACTCTTCTTTTTAAATCAACTTACTCATGCAGGTGTTGTCTTCGCTACGGACAAAATCACCTAAATCTTCACAAATTCATAAAACCTATATCTAAAGCTTTTACTTATCTACTGCTAAGGCGTTGCTAACAGAAAGTTGTAAAACTTTAGATATCTGCAGGAATACTGCATTTGGAGAACAAATTTAAGTGGGTTGTGAGGGACTCGAACTACATATCCTTCATAGGCCACATATGGATTCAATTGATCTTGATCCACAACCCATATTAGGGATGGGGTCTGACAAATACTAGATATTGAACGGATTTAGGATGGGTTTGGGCGGAATTTCCAAAAATCATTTCTGTAATTTA
Source organism: Actinomycetota bacterium (assembly GCA_041159375.1). Taxonomy (GTDB): domain Bacteria; phylum Actinomycetota; class Actinomycetes; order Nanopelagicales; family Nanopelagicaceae; genus Planktophila. The sequence goes on along the minus strand of JBEAYI010000074.1, from coordinate 1,062 downwards.
CTCTGTATATGTGAATAAAAAAGTCGAAATTTTTCCTCTTGGCCCAGATGAATGGGAAAGATTAAGAGCGATTCGAATTCGTGCATTAATCGAAAATCCAGAAGCTTTTGGAGCAGCTTTGGTGGAAGTAGAAGCACAATCGAGGGAGGCTTGGCTAGAGTTGTTTGAAAAAGAGGATTACTTAGTCGCATCAATAAATGGTATGGATGTGGGGATGTTATTTATCGAAGTATTAAATGGCGATCATGGAGCAACATGTTGGATTGGTGGATGCTGGACTGATCCAAGTTATAGAGGAAATGGAGTTATGCGTGCCTTATTCAACTACATTGATCATCATGCCAAAGAAAAAGATTGGGTAAGACAAGGACTTGGAGTTTGGATTGATAATTTATTGGCAATAAAGGCTTATGAATCTTTAGGATTTACTTTTGCTGGTGAGAAAATGTCTGGAAGTAGAGCGGATAAGTTTTTCCAGCACATGATTAGAGATGTGTCGATTTAGGTTTGATATCGGTGTATATCTTTTTCAGTTCCTGCAGATATACCGCCAATTAAACGCATAAGTGGGTTGTGAGGGACTCGAACCCCCGACCCGGTGATTAAGAGTCACCTGCTCTACCAACTGAGCTAACAACCCATTTGAAGTGGGTGACTTCAAATGCTTGGCAGACCCTATCAGCGCGTGGTCAGTAATTACCACTTGCCGATAAGCGTCTTATTTAATGTGAATCCTGATATCTCTTGTATGACGCGTTGATTTCCAGCTCTGCGGCGTCGTGGCCGACCCATTCTCCGCCGTGGACTTCTTTGCCTGGCTCGAGGGTTTTATAGACTTCAAAGAAGTGCTTAATTTCTTCTAATTCATACGTGGGAACATCTTTAAGATCAGTCAGATTAGATTTACGGATATCACCGGCTGCGACACAGAGAAGTTTGTCATCGCCACCTTTTTCATCCGTCATACGAAACATTCCGATGACGCGACAGGAAACAACGCAGCCGGGAAATGTTGGTTCGTCCAACATGACTAATGCATCGAGTGGATCACCATCATTTGAG
>JBEAYI010000007.1:0-13794 GCA_041159375.1 Actinomycetota bacterium | reverse complement strand
TTCCGTAAACCAACTCTGTGGCGAATCCCTTGTCGCGATCTTCTAACGATGATTGTGCAAGAGCTTTTGGTAACAATAAATTCGAATAACCACCGTTGCGATTAACTTCATGAAGGACGTCATAAGCCAGCAAACGAGGTGCATCTGGACGAGGTGCGCTGAACTTCTTACCCGGTGGATTACTCAAAGAAATCTCCTGGAGCAATACGTGCTCCATTTAACCAATCTGCCGATAACATCTCTTTTTTTCCGGCAGGAACCAATTTAGAAATCTCAATAGGCTCATCTGCAGTGCCCACATACATCTTCTTGTCAATAACATGAATAAACCCTGGTGCCAATTTTTCTTGCATTGAACCTGAACCAAATTCAACAATCTTTATCACCGAACCTTTATGAGTAGTCCATGCCCCAGGATTAGGAGTAAAAGCTCTCACTAAATTTGATAGCGAAACGGATGAATTACTCCAATTGATTCGCGCTTCTTCTTTGGATATTTTCGGTGCCAAACTAATTCCAGAGGTTTCCTGCACTATGGGCTGAACTCCATTTTTAACATCGTTTAACACTTGGAAAAATGACTCTGCGCCAACATATGAAAGATCTCTGAGAACCTCTGCACTATTTGCGTTTGCATTAATCTCGTACTTCTTCCGGATGTATATAGGTCCCGTATCTAAATTTTCATCAATTCTAAAAATAGAAATTCCCGTCACGCTTTCACCATTGAGTAAAGCTCTTTGTACGGGAGCCGCTCCACGATAAGCCGGTAACAAGGAGAAATGAAGATTAAGGCATCCATAAGTGGGGATAGAAAGAACTTCGGCGCTTAAAATTTTCCCATAAGCAATAGCAATAACTACATCTGCATTCTCGAAAGCCGTAGCGATTTCAGCTGAAGTGATCGGCTTTTCAACAGGAATGTGATTCTTATCAGCCCATTGGGCTATAGGCGATTGGGCAAGAATTTTTCCTCTACCAACTCTGGAGTCTGGAGTTGTTACAACTCGAATCAAATCATGTTCAGATTCTTTGAGCCATTCGAGAGTTGGGATTGCTACCTCTGCTGTAGCAGCCACAACAACGCGCACTATAAACCTTTTCCGAATGTCTTATGTGGGGAAATTTTTACTATCGGAGCATTTCCTTTAGCTAAAGATTCGGAGAACCAATCAGATTCTCTTATGTCCTTCATTGCTATTTTGCGTGTTTGCTCATCCAACCGATCAATGAAAACTATTCCATCTAAATGATCAGTTTCGTGTTGAATCGCACGAGCTAATAATTCTGAACCTTCCACCGTTATCGGCTCCCCATGCATATTCCAACCCTTGGCTACAACACGCATCGCTCGTTTCGTTGGATAGGAAAGAGAAGGAAACGATAGGCAACCTTCTTCTCCGTCTTGCTCTTCATCACTTAAATCCAAGGATGGGTTAATTAGATGTCCTAATTCTTCATCAACATCCCAAACGAATACTCGAAGAGGAACTCCTATTTGAGGCGCCGCTAATCCCGCTCCCGGAGCGGCAATCATCGTGTCAGTCAGATCCTCAACAAGTTTGCGGAGCTCTTTATCAAAGTCAACTACAGGAGAAGCAGGCGAAACCAAGACTGGGTCACCAAATAAACGGATCTGCTGTAAAGACATGGTGGAAGTCTACCAATGGGACTAACCCAAAAGAACGTAAGGATCTAAAGCTACGCTGATAAAACTCTTCTTAGATATTGCTCTTTTACGACTAAGTTCCAGGACGAAATTCGCCAAATCTTCTCTATTTTCTCTGGGTACATTGATAAGCAATCTGGACTCATTTTTGGATTCATTCTCTGTGAGATAAACCTTCGAAGAAATAGGCAACCGACCATCCTTAATGCTTTTCAATATTCCATTTCTCAGCATTACGGCATCAGTTATCGGAACTCTTAGAAGAGCCGACGAAGCGTACGGTGGGAGCAATGCATCATTGTTTTCACGCAGGATTTTCTTAACCAGAACGCTCGGATTCCAACGGGTGATTGATGAAATCAATGGGTGGGATGAATCCAAAATCACAAGAATATTTCCGTTCTTTTTTACCCTTGCCGCAGAATCAAAAAATGATTCGTACACCATCTCTTCGTAAGTTGACGATCCGCTCGCAAGAAATCTTTGACCTTCCAAAATAACAATTGATGAATATCCATCCATCGCCACAGGAATTGCCCCAGGAGTAGCTATAACTATTTTAGTTTTGGGCGAAATCTCTTCCAGGATATTTGGAGAATTTGATAGTTGAATTGGCAAATTCGGAAAAGCTCTTCCAATTTCTTCATGAAATCTATCTATCCCCCGTGCTGCTGCATACCTATTGGTGCCTGAACACCATTTGCACTTCCAATTCTTATTTTCAGTTGAACAGAGAGAGCAAGTTGGATCAGCAGTCATGCTGCTCATTAATAATCTTCCACCGCATTCACATAAAGCAATATTCTTACATTTGGCGCATAGCAGCGCATTTGCATAACCTTTTCGCGGTGCAAGAAAAAGTACGGTTCCCTGACTTAAAGATTTGCGTATTTCGGAGACAATTCGATCTGGAAGGAGTTCACCTTTTGCTTGGGGATATGCCAAGGTTTTTAAAGTGTGTTTATGACCTACGAATTTAACTCTCCTTTGTTCAATCTGATAAGCCATTTCCGCCGATGGAACATACCCTGTGAAATAGAGATTGGTTGATTCGATATCTGACCGCAAGAAAACACTATCTCGTACATTCCAATAAGGATGTTTCTGTTCATAGAATTGTTCTGATTTTTCAAATCCAACAATGATTGAATCCAAACCATTAATTGGAGCAAATAGAGCACTCCGTGTACCTAATACAAGAATTTGTTCGGAATTCGCGATTTGAAGATAACTTGCATAACGCTCTGAACGAGTGAGAGAAGAATCAAGTCGAAAAACTGGACGGGTTATCGACAGTTTTTTTAAGTGGGCAATCATGCGTGAAACGTCTTTAACATCAGGCAATAAGAGCAAGACTGAACCCTGTTTCAGTCGTCCAATAGCTAATTCCGCAAGTTCGGAATAAGCCGAAATATGTGGACTGTGCATGAAATACGCGTATTCCAATTTCTTAGAATTACGGGAATTTTTCTGGGTTGCATCAAATTCATAAGGTTGAATGTTTTTTTCGACCGCAGCGACACGTGAAGGAATGCCAGATTTAATAAGTGAATATGGATCCCCGGCCCAGAATTTCGCCATAGCCGCATAGAAGGCAATCATGGTTTTGTTGGCGACGGGATATTTACCCAACAATGATTCAATTACTTTTAAATTGCCTAAAGATTCCTGAGAAGTACTTAATTCAACAACTATTGCTTCACAGCTTCGAGAATTGAATGGAACTTTTAGCCGTGACCCAACAGCAACATCAGTCAAAAGATCATTGGGTATCCGATATGTGTACAACCCATCTAGATGAGATAAACCCGAATCAACCCAAACATGGGCCACATTGGGAGAGTCAGCCCTGCGATCTAAACGATAAGTTTCTCGTTTTAATCGAAGCGGTTTGACGCTTTGCATATATGTGACTGGTATTTATTTAATGGCAGCGCGTAAAGCATCTACGCGACTAGTGGACTCCCACGTAAATTCTTTTAATTCACGACCGAAGTGGCCATAAGCGCTGGTCTTTGAATAAATTGGACGAAGCAAATCAAGATCCCTAATGATTGCTGCTGGACGTAAATCAAAAACTTGAAGAACTGCATCTTGAATTTTGCCGACTGGAACTGTTTCGGTTCCGAAAGTTTCAACAAAGAGTCCAACTGGCTGAGCTTTTCCGATTGCATAAGCAACCTGAACTTCACAGCGTTTTGCAAAACCAGCAGCTACCACATTCTTTGCAACCCAACGCATCGCATATGCAGCAGAGCGATCAACCTTTGAAGGATCTTTACCGCTAAATGCTCCGCCTCCATGACGTGCCATGCCACCATATGTATCAACAATAATCTTTCTACCTGTTAAGCCTGCATCGCCCATAGGACCACCGATTACGAATCGTCCTGTTGGATTGATAAGAATTCGTAAATCATTCTTAGGAAGATCAATTTTTGAAAGAATTGGGTTAATTACTTGCTCGATGATTTCTGGAGTGAGTTGCTTTTCTACCGAAACTTCTTCGCTGTGTTGAGATGAAATTACGACAGTATTGAGCGCTACTGCTTTATCACCTTCGTATTCGATTGTTACTTGCGTTTTTCCATCAGGGCGTAGATACGGCAACGCGCCAGACTTGCGAACCTTAGAGAGTTGAGCGGCTAATTCGTGTGCAAGCCATATTGGTAATGGCATTAACTCTTTTGTATCATCGCAGGCGTAACCGAACATTAAACCTTGATCGCCAGCACCTTGTAAATCTAAAGGATCGACCGAGGATGCCACTCTGTTTTCATAAGCATCATCTACGCCCTGGGCAATATCTTGTGATTGCTGACCAATGGATACAGAAACTCCGCATGAATTTCCATCAAAACCCTTAACTGATGAGTCGTATCCAATATTTAAAACTGTTTCGCGAACAATTCCGGTTACATCTGCGTACGCATCTGTCGTTACTTCACCAGCAACATGAACTTGTCCTGTTGTGATGAGTGTTTCAACAGCGACTCTTGATTTCTTGTCCTGCCCAATTAATGAGTCGAGAATTGCATCAGAAATTTGATCAGCAATCTTGTCCGGGTGACCTTCTGTCACGGATTCAGATGTAAAGAGTCGTTTAGCCATTGGCATAACTTAACCTAGAAACGACCTTATCTAGAATATTTCTGGCCACTTTTGCCTTAGAAGTTTGCTCAATATAGGTGCTCTGACCATCATCGCTTATCAAGAATCCAGCACTTTGATCGGATGCAAAGACTGCTCCATTCGAGACATCATTGACGTATATAAGATTCAATTTCTTCGATTTCAATTTAGCTAGTCCCAGATTCTCAAGATCTGATGTTTCGGCTGCAAAGCCAACAATTATCTGCGAATCTTTTGCATCAGCACTGAGATCCTTGAGGATGTCTAGGTTTGAAACTAAGTCGATGCTCTGTAAATCAGCCTTCTTTATCTTCTCCTGTGCTACGGATGTAGGTCTAGCATCGGAGACTGCGGCAGCCATGATCAGGACATCGCAATCGTGCATATTATCCTTTAACGCGCCGTGCATTTGGGCGGCAGTCTCAACCCTCAGCATCTGGATTCCTGCTACATCAGCAATGTTTGAATTAGCCAGAACCATAGTTACGTGAGCTCCACGATTTCGAGCTTCTATTGCCAGAGCTTCACCTTGTTTGCCAGAACTGCGATTACCAATATAACGAACTGGATCAATAGCTTCTCTCGTGCCCCCAGCGGAGATGAGAATTCGTTTTCCTAATAAATCTTGAGTGGAGCCAATATGTTCTAGGAAAGCGGCGATGATTTGCTGGCTTTCAGGAAATCTACCGACACCGGAATCTTCTCCAGTTAAACGTCCCGTAGCTGGTTGCATAACTGCGAAGCCTCGGGATTTCAGAATCTCAACATTTGCCTGAGTGGTGGGGTTTAGCCACATTTGAGGATGCATAGCAGGAACTAGAAATTTTGGTTTAGAACTAGCTGATACAACATTTGTTAACAAATCATCTGCTCGACCTTGAACCAGTCGAGCTAAGAGATCAGCAGTTGTTGGAGCAATAATTATTGCTTCGGCTTGATCTGCTAATGAAACATGCTTAACTTTTTCAACATCCTGCCAAACTTCTGTACTCACGCTTCTTCCAGAGAGCGCTTCCCACGTTGCAGCTCCAACGAAATTTAAGCTCGAAGGTGTTGGAACAACCGTTATTGAAAAATCCAGATCCTGAAGCCGACGCAACAACTCGCACGCTTTATAGGCAGCTATTCCGCCACCAACTCCGAGAACAATTTCTCGTTTGGTACCGCTCATGAACCAGGATTAAGCGGTTGGTTCGAGGTTTTCGATTGTAAGAAGACCTTCATTGATTTCGCGCAGAGCAATAGAGAGAGGCTTCTCGTGCACATGAGTTTCAACAAGTGGTCCAACGTATTCAAGAAGGCCTTCGCCTAATTGAGAATAGTAAGCATTGATCTGACGAGCACGCTTAGCTGCATAGAGGACAAGGCTGTACTTCGAACCGCTCTTATCTAGCAATTCATCAATAGGTGGATTTGTGATTCCGTCCATTGTTTAACTCCCTATAACGTGCATCAGTGCGAAATTGGCCCTATCGGGCAGAGGCTAAGGATAACAGTTTCTTTACTACGTTCTCGACCTGGTCATTAACTAGGCGATGATCGAAAAATGAGGCTGCTGCAAGCTCTTCTTGGGCAAGGGCCAGTCTTTCGGCCCTTCTCTGCTCTGAATCAGTTGCTCGTTTCTCTAGTCTGGAAACAAGTTCTTCCCATGATGGTGGTTCTAGGAAAACCAGAATGGCTTCGGGTGCATGAGCTTTTACTTGCTTAGCTCCCTCTATTTCGATTTCTAATAAAACATTTGCACCAGTAGACAGAACCTTCTCAACAGGTTCGCGGGGCGTTCCATACCTAGCACCTGCGAAATGTGCCCATTCTAGGAAATGATCTCGAGAAATCTCTTCATCGAACTCTCGATCTGTGAGGAAGAAATAATCAACACCATTTTTTTCATTTGTGCGTGGCTTGCGAGTTGTCGAAGAGACACTCACCCAAAAACTTTGGTGCTTACGGACATACGCGGCAATCGTACTTTTGCCAACTCCACCTGGGCCAGAAAGAACAACTAGTTTTCCACGTTTGTTTCCAGGGACAAATTCTGCAGTTAAAGCAGATATTTGATGTTTACCTAATCCTTGAATCCTTCTTGTTGGAGCAATACTTAAACGGTCCATAATGGCACTCGCGCGAATTTTTCCAACACCACTGAGGGCTGCCAACAAATCAGCTACTCGCATTTTCCCAACAATTGGATCATCTTGAGCTAATTTGAAAACATCTGAGAGTGATAACTCCCCCGATTTAACTCTGTTTTTGACTAATGATCGCACTTGTCGAGATTGTTTCGCCTTTTCGAGCGCCGCACTTCTTTCTTCAGCACTTAGTTGAGGCGGCAATCCCATGTGCTTAATCTAGTGGAAGAATTAGAAATTAAGAATTAAGGATTTCAGATGCAATCTCACGTGCGCGCTTGCCTATCTCCACACCGGTAGGTTCCCAAGCGCTGGTGATTGGTCTGCCAATAACAACATAATTTGCACCAGCAGCAATTGCATCTGAAGGGGTCATTGTCCGTGTCTGATCATCCTTACCAACCATCGACAGAGGTCGAACGCCTGGGGTAATGATTATGGGTTCCTCTCCTATAGCGCGTCGAATAGTGGTTGTTTCTAAAGGAGAACAAACTACTGCTTTTGCACCAGCTGTTACCGCTAACTGAGCTAAACGGGTAGCGGTGATTAAGGCGTCATCACTAAAACCTACTGATCTGACATCTGATTCCGACATTGAAGTTAAAACGGTGACTGCAGTGATGTTGGTTTGAGGTGCTGCTTGCACGGCGGCCTCAATCATTGCGCTTCCACCACTGGCATGAACTGTGAGAAAAAAGGGATTCAAAGTTGAAGCACTCTGTGCTGCGTGAGCCACGGTATTGGGAATGTCATGCAATTTCAGATCTAGGAATATTTTGGCATCAGAATTCTCGGTTACTGCTCGAACACCCTCACGCCCGAAGTTAAGAAAAAATTCAAGACCTAATTTGAAAACACTTACATGTTCTGATGTATGAGAAATCCAGGATTTTGCTAATTCTAAATCAGAAGTGTCTACAGCCAGAATAATTGGCGCTTTGGTGCTCATATTTATTTCTCGATATCTTCGGATGGGCGGTGTGCATAACCAACAGCCTGAGCAACCGAGGTGAATCCCCGTGCTTTTAATAAATCTTTCAATTCATTCTGAATTGTGATTATCGCTGCGGGATCGCCAAAAGATGCTGTTCCAACTGATACTCCTTTAGCACCCGCAAGGATTAGTTCTAGAGCATCTCTACCACTTGCAACTCCACCCATTCCAAGAATCGGTACAGCAGGCAAGGCTTCGTGTACTTGATAAATTGCTCGAACAGCTATGGGTCGAATTGCTGGTCCTGATAACCCACCAGTTTTGCCACCCAAATGCGGTCGCATTGTGTCTAAGTTAATTACCATAGAAAGTACCGTGTTAATTAGTGCTAACCCATCTGCACCAGCGTCGACAACGCCCTTTGCAATTGATACTAAATCGGTAACATCAGGAGATAATTTTGCAATGATTGGTAACTCTCCCCCTAGAGTTTTTCGCACTCCATCTATAACACGACGTGAAGCATCAGGATCACAAGCAAAAACTAGCCCACGGTTTTCAACATTGGGACATGAGATATTTACTTCCAGTGCACTTATTCCTGGAGCAGATCGAACCTTACGTGCCAAAGTTGCGTACTCTTCAACAGTTTCACCAGCTATCGAAACAATTACTCGAGCCTTTTGACTTACTAACCAAGGTAAATCGTGTGCTAAAAATTGATCTATCCCGGGGCCTTGTAAACCAATCGAATTAATCATTCCACTTGGTGTTTCAGCCATACGTGGAGTTGCACGCCCATGACGAGGTTTACTCATTACAGATTTAGTAACAACTGCTCCAATTTCACGTAAATCGATAAATTGCGCCAATTCCTTGCCGGAACTAGCGCAACCACTTGCTGTAAAAAGCGGAGAAGGAAACCACGCATTTCCTAGAGTTGTAGATAAATCAATCATGGATGAACCTCTGGAACTTTACCGACTAAATCCCAAAGCACATGCGAACCATCCATCACAGGTCCATCGATGCAAGAACGCTTCATAGATACATTTCCGTCAGTATCGGTAACCGGCAGAACGCATGTCATGCAGATTCCGACACCACAAGCCATGGATTCTTCAACAGCGCATTGATGCACCACATCACTTCCTGCAACTATTTCTGAAATAGCTCGAAGCATAGGCATTGGTCCACATGAATAAATAACATCAACTAAACCATCGGCTATTAATCCGGGAATTGGTTCTGTTACGCGACCGCGCTCTCCCATGGATCCATCTTCTGTATAAATACGAAGTACATTTACCGACCGTTTGCCTTCCATTGGGGCATAGATCTTTCCACCTGTGCTCGCTCCCAAATACATATCTACGCGGCATCCACGATTCTTTAAGACTTCTGCTAAACCGAAGAGTGGCGCAGAACCATAACCGCCACCTACCAATAAAGCACGAACAGGTTGTGTTGGGATTCCAAATGCGGTGCCAAGCGGAGCAATCAAATCTATTTCTGCACCTTCAATTTGTGAACATAACCACTTACTGCCTTGACCAAATGGAGCAACGATTAACTCCATTGATCCGCCATAAGGACCAGTTAATGAAACTCGAGAAATTGCGAACGCCCTTCTCAGGATCATTTTTGCATTCTCGCCACCGACTTTCATGGCAACGAAATTTCCCGGTTTACAGTTATTCACCATTTCACCAACGTTTAAAAGAATCTGATGGTACTGACCTACCCTTTTATTCGACACAACTGTTGCAATGATTCTGCCTGCATTTTTATTGATTGTTGACATGACTAAGCCAGCCAACTTTGAATGGATCGAATTGATAACTCTTCACGTTGCAACGATTTAATTCCCTCTACTGCGGCCTTGAAGCCAGCAGTAGTAGTAATGCATGGGACTGATCTCTGAACTGCGGCAGTGCGGATAAGCCAACCATCTTGTCGGGTTCCACGTCCCACTGGTGTGTTGATAATCAAATCGATACTTCCTGCATTGATTAATTCAACGATGGTTTTTTCACCAAGTGGACCGGTCCCTTCTGAATGTTTACGAACGCGTGTACATGGAATCTGCTTTGCAGATAACGCGTCCGCCGTTCCACCAGTTGCCAAGATTTGAAATCCAATACGAGATAAATCATGCGCTGCTTGAATACCTTGTGCCTTGTCTTTATCGGCCAAACTAACAAAGACGGTTCCATTCTTAGGCAACGCTCCAAAAGCGCTTATTTGCGATTTTGCATAACTCTGTCCGAAAGAGTTAGATATTCCCATAACTTCACCAGTTGATCGCATTTCTGGTCCAAGCACTGCATCTACTCCGCGACCATCAGTTCTTCGGAATCTATTCCACGGCAATACGGCTTCTTTAACCGAAATTCCCTTTGCAATTCCGTCACCCTTATTTGGTAATAATCCTTCTTCGCGTAAAGCGGCAATTGAATGGCCAACTGCCAATCGGGCCGCCGCTTTTGCTAGAGCAACACCCGTTGCCTTACTTACAAAGGGCACAGTACGAGATGCACGTGGATTGGCTTCAAGGACAAAGAGCTGAGAATCGCTCATGGCAAATTGAATATTTATAAGTCCCACAACTCCAACCGCTTTGGCAATTTTTGTTGTCGCCTCTTTTATTGTTTCAATTTGATCTCGGCTCAAAGACATTGCTGGCAGCACACAAGCGCTATCGCCAGAATGAATTCCTGCTTCCTCAATATGCTCCATTACTCCACCTAGGAAAAGTTCTTGGCCATCGAATAAAGCATCAACATCGATTTCGATTGCACTATCTAAAAATCTATCGACAAGAACAGGATGATCTGGAGTTATATCGGTAGCGCGAGAAATAAACCCTGCAAGTGATTCATCATCGTAAACAATTTCCATTCCTCGACCACCTAAAACAAAAGAGGGTCTAACTAGAACCGGATAACCAATTCGCTGAGCAATCGTGAGCGCTTCTTGCTCTGAAGATGCCATGCCATATTCAGGTGCTAGCAGATTCACCTGCTTAAGAATGTCTCCGAAAGCTCCACGTTCTTCAGCTAAATTAATGGCTTCCGGACTAGTACCCAAAATTGTGACGCCCGCGTCTTTTAATCCTGCTGCTAAACCAAGCGGAGTTTGTCCACCTAATTGCGTAATAACTCCCAATACTGGACCAGCAAGAGTTTCAGCATGAATAACTTCGAGAACATCTTCAAGAGTTAACGGTTCGAAATATAAGCGATCACTAGTGTCATAATCGGTTGACACTGTTTCGGGATTGCAGTTAATCATAATTGTTTCAAAGTCGCTCTCTTGCAGAGCGAAACTCGCATGAACGCAGGAGTAATCAAACTCTATGCCTTGACCAATTCGATTCGGACCACTGCCAAGGATAATTACGGCGGGTTTAGTGCGTGGTTTTACCTCTGTTTCTTCTTCATAACTTGAATAGTGATACGGAGTGAACGCTTCGAATTCAGCAGCACATGTATCAACTGTTTTATAGACCGGGTGAATTCCCAGATGATTTCGAGTTCTGCGCACGTCTTCTTCTGTAATCGATCTTAGTTGTGCAATCTGTGAATCTGAAAAACCTAAACTTTTAGCACTTCTAATGACATCAGCATTTAACTCACCTGGCTGGGCGATCAACTGAGCACGTTCATTAATGATAGAGATCTGCTCTAAATACCATCGGTCAATTCTTGATGCCTCATAAACAGAATCAATAGTTGCTCCAGCCCACATGGCCAATTGAACTTGTTGTAAGCGATACTCAGTTGGAGTGCGCATTTTTTGTAACAATTCATCTATAGAAAAATCGTTTTTCTTTGATGGAAAAGTAAATATTGCTTCTTTTCTCTCAAGAGAACGAAGAGCTTTCATCAGAGCTTCAGGAAAACTCCGGCCGATAGCCATGGCTTCACCAACACTCTTCATCGTTGTGGTTAATCGAGGATCTGCATCAGCGAATTTTTCGAAAGCAAATCGTGGGGCCTTAACCACTACATAATCCAGAGTAGGCTCAAAGGAAGCTGGAGTTACCTGAGTAATATCATTTCTAATCTCATCTAATGTATAACCAATTGCAAGCTTGGTCGCTATCTTTGCGATAGGAAACCCCGTTGCCTTTGAAGCAAGTGCACTTGAACGAGAAACGCGAGGGTTCATTTCAATAACAATGATTCTTCCATTATCTGGATTCACAGCAAATTGAATGTTGCAGCCGCCTGTATCAACGCCTACTTCGCGAATAATCGCAATCGAAAGATCCCGAAGTTTTTGATATTCAACATCGGTTAGGGTCATTGACGGCGCAACAGTAATTGAATCTCCAGTATGAACGCCCATTGGATCGAGATTTTCGATGCTGCAAACAATCACAACGTTATCGGTCTTATCGCGCATCACTTCTAATTCGTATTCTTTCCAACCAATTATTGACTCTTCAAGCAGAACTTCTGATGTTGGACTGTGACGTAAACCAGCGCCCGCAATTTGCTTCAACTCATCTTCGGAAAACGCAATTCCTGATCCCAGGCCGCCCATCGTAAATGAAGGTCGAACTACGACTGGATAATTAAGCTTTTTTGCGGCTTCTAGAGACTCTTCCATAGTGTGACAAATAATTGATCGAGCGCTTTCGCCGCCAATCTTTTCAACTATTGCACGGAATAATTCACGGTTTTCGCCACGTTTGATCGCATCAACGTCAGCGCCGATCAACTTAACTCCGTATTTAGCTAATGTTCCTAGCTCGTATAAACCAATGGCTGCATTCAAAGCCGTCTGTCCACCTAAAGTTGCCAGTACTGCATCTGGTTTTTCCTTGATGATGATCTGTTCTATAAATTCAGGTGTGATTGGTTCGATATACGTTGCATCCGCAAATTCCGGATCTGTCATGATTGTTGCTGGATTCGAATTTACAAGAATCACACGAATACCTTCGGCACGCAATACGCGACAAGCTTGTGTTCCAGAATAATCGAATTCGCAAGCTTGTCCGATGACTATAGGTCCGCTTCCAATTACCAAAACACTTTTAATTGAAGTATCTCTAGCCATTATTTAATCCTCTGGGCTACTGGATATTTCAGCATTAGATCAATGAATCGATCAAAGAGATAATCCGCATCGTGTGGACCTGCGGCAGCTTCAGGGTGATACTGAACGCTAAATGCGGCACGCTCTAACAATTGCAAACCTTCTACAACTCCGTCATTTAAACAGACATGGGTAACTTCTCCGGTGCCAAAGACAGTTGAAAAAATTCCATCAGTGGGAGCCTTCAAGGCAAAACCATGATTGTGGGCAGTTATCTCTACCTTGTTGGTGTTTTTATCTATAACAGGTTGATTAATACCACGATGACCAAACTGCAATTTATAAGTTTCAAAACCCAGTGCACGACCTAAAATCTGATGACCAAAGCAGATGCCAAAGATGGGAATTTCTGCCAACAAGATTTCGCGAACTAAATCAATTGTGGCCGTCATAGTTGCTGGATCTCCAGGACCATTTGATAGAAATACACCATCTGGATTGAGATCTGAAATTTCCTTGAATGAGACGTTGTATGGCATTACATGTGTTTCAACACCACGAGTTGAAAGAGCCCGAGGAGTTGCACCTTTGATTCCAAGATCAATAGCAGCAACTGTAAATTTCTTTGCTCCTTGGGCTGCAACTACATAACTCTGTTTAGTGGAAACATCTTCACTTAAATAAGAACCAGACATCTGCGGTTGTTTGCGTACTTCAATGACCATCTCTTCGCGTGTAAGGCTCTGCCCCGAGAAAATTCCAACACGCATGGCGCCGCGATCGCGCAAATGGCGTGTAAGCGCGCGGGTATCGACCCCTGAAATTCCTACAATTTTCTGATCTATTAACTCTTTTTCGAGAGATTTTTCACTCCGCCAATT
>JBEAYI010000073.1:0-4297 GCA_041159375.1 Actinomycetota bacterium | reverse complement strand
TGCAAAAACAGGCACTCTTCGCATCTCTGACTTACGTAGCGCAGGTCTTCGCCGCTGACGGCAAACCCGCCTCCTGTGGGATGATTGGCGGATGAGCGAAATCTCAACACGTCACCAAACTGGTGCGCCGCAGAATCTCGAGCAACGTTTCGCAGCTCGCGCTGCAGGTATGCAACCAAGTGAGATTCGCGCGCTCTTCGCTGTTGCATCACGACCAGAAATTGTTTCTCTCGCTGGCGGAATGCCAAATCTTTCTGCGCTACCAATGAAGATGATGGCAAGTGTTGTTAATGATTTGATTTTAACTAACGGAACAGAAGCGCTTCAGTATGGAAGTGGACAAGGTCATCCAAAGCTGCGCGAACAGATCTGCGAAGTTATGGCACTCGAAGGAATCCGTGCGCATCCAGAAGATGTTGTTGTAACAACTGGTTCTCAGCAAGCACTTGATCTAATTTCTCGTATTTTTATTGATCCGGGCGATGTCGTCTTGGTTGAAGCTCCTTCATATGTTGGCGCCCTCGGCACATTCCATCAATATCAAGCATCTGTTGTGCACGTTGCGATGGATAACGACGGAATGATTCCTGATGCGTTGCGCAATGCAATTAAGACAACTCGCGCTGCTGGTCGCAAAATTAAGTTCTTGTATTTAATTCCTAATTACCAAAACCCAACTGGTGTTTTGTTGCCAGCAGATCGCCGCACGGAAATTCTTGATATCTGCCGCGAAGAAGAAATATTCGTTGTTGAAGATAATCCATACGGGTTACTCGGTTTTGATCGCCCAAGTCCCAATGCAATGCGCGCAGAAGATAGTGAAAATGTTATTTACTTAGGATCTTTTTCAAAGACAATCGCATCTGGCCTGCGTGTGGGTTGGGCGCTTGTTCCGCCATCACTTAAAGACAAGTTAGTTATTGCAAGTGAGTCTTCTATCTTGTGTCCATCTAATTTTTCTCAGATGACAATCTCTAATTACTTGGCCGATCAACCATGGCGCGATCAGATTGCTTCATTTTGCGAGCTATACAAGGTTCGTCGTGATGCAATGTTGCAGGCACTTGAAGAGCATTTCCCAGCATCGGCAACATGGACAAAACCTGGTGGCGGTTTTTATGTCTGGGTTAACTTGCCACCTGAAATTGATACGAAGTTGCTTGTGCCAAAAGCGATTGTTGCAAAGGTTGCATACGTTCCGGGAACCGCGTTTTACGCAGATGGACTTGGTTCGTGGCAGTTGCGTTTATCTTTCTGTCACCCAACACCTGAGCGAATTCATCAAGGTGTTGCAGCACTCGGCGGTGTAATTAAGCAAGAGATCGAACGCCGCGGCGGAAATAAACTTAACTAACCCTCTATTTTCTTAACAATTCTGGCCAGGTCGGCATAGCCCGAAAACTCAATTGAAATCTCGCCCTTTGTCTTTCCGCCTTTAATTTTTACGCGTGTATCTAGGTGATCACCCAAACGTTCTGCAATTTCATTTACTTCAGGTGATGTGCCGCCTGATTTCTTCTTTGTCTTGCTAGCAGCCTTTGGAGATGTAGCAGCAATAATCTCTTCAACGGCGCGGACACTTAATCCTTCAGCAACAATGCGCTTTGCTAAGCGATCAATCTCTGCCTCGTTTTCTAACCCAAGGAGTGCGCGTGCGTGGCCCGCACTGATGATTCCTGAAGCCACTCTGCTTTGAACACTTGCTGGCAAGTTAAGTAAGCGCATTGTGTTTGAAATAAGTGGGCGAGAGCGACCAAGTTTTTGTGCAAGCTCGTCGTGTGTGCAATTAAAGTCTTGAAGTAATTGTGTGTACGCAGCTGCTTCTTCGAGTGGATTGAGTTGGCTGCGGTGAATGTTTTCAATGAGCGCTTCGCGTAGCAATTCATTATCTGGTGTCTGGCGAATGATTACAGGAATGCTTCGTAGCCCCGCTAACTTTGCTGCGCGAAAACGTCGCTCTCCCATAATTAATTCATAACGGTCAGGAGAAGTCTGACGAACAACTGGTGGTTGCAGAATTCCTATTTCTTTAATGGATGCAACGAGTTCTGCCATTGCTTCTTCATTAAAGACGGTGCGAGGTTGTTTTGGGTTTGGGGAAATTGAATCGACAGAGACTTCGTTTTGTTGCGCAACTTCATTTCCACCAACAGTAAGTGATGTTGGAATTAACGCATCTAGGTTTGTACCTAGTCCCCCGCGTTTTGCCATCATGCAATCTCACCACTTTGTTTTAATTTGTAATTAATACTTACAACATTTGAATCAAAAGCTTTTCCGCGATCTGCAACTTCGCGTGCAACTTGCATGTAAGCGAGTGCACCGGGAGATGTTGGGTCATAGGTCATCACTGTCTGTCCATAGGAAGGTGCTTCGGATACGCGCACAGCACGTGGAATTGGAATATCAATTAACTCATTTGGAAAGTGTGAGCGAACACTTGCTGCAACATCATTTGCAAGACGTGTGCGACTATCAAACATTGTTAAGAGAATTGTTGAGAGTTCTAGCGTTGAATTCAAACGTTTTTTAACAACGTTATAAGTTTCTAATAATTGTGTTAGCCCTTCGAGTGCGTAGTACTCACATTGAATTGGAATCATTAATTCTTTTGCAGCAGCAAATGCGTTAACAGTTAATAGACCAAGACTTGGTGGGCAATCAATAAAGATATAGTCATACGGATTGCCTTCTTTAATCTTTATATTTACTAACTCATCGATTGCTTCTTTTAATCGCAATTCGCGTGCAACCATTGAAACTAAATTAATTTCTGCTTGTGCCAATCCTGTATTTGATGAGATGCAATCAAGGGAAGGAAAGCCAGCTACTTTTTGAACAACGGAGGCAACATCAGTTGTGCCCATTAATACTTCATAAATTCCAGCGTTATCACGGTGTTCAACACCGAGTGCTGTAGATGCGTTTCCTTGTGGATCTAGATCAATGACAAGGACGCGCAATCCGCCCATAGAGAGAGCTGCTGCGATATTGACCGTTGTGGTGGTTTTGCCAACCCCGCCTTTTTGATTGGCCACTGTGAAGATCCGAAGGTGCTCGGGTTTGGCCATTGGCTCTTTTAGGCGGCGGACGCCGATGACCTGCTTTGTTTCACGTGAATCATCGGGCATGCGCGTAGTTAAGCACCTTTGAGTACCTCAACTATTCGAGCGGCCTCTATGCCCTCTAAAGAAATTTCATGAAGGCGCGCACCAGGCACGGTAGCCATCTCGGCAGCGGCATTTTCGCCCTTCATTGCGAGCAAGGACCCCCCAGGTTTAATGAGGTGCCAGGAGATCTTCTTCAATTTTTCTAGTGGAGCCACGGCTCGAGCGGTTACATAATCCGCGCTCTTCTTCACGCTCTGGGCTTGGCCCCGAATAACTGTAATCCCTGTGCCCGCGGTGGCCTCTTCGAGAAAATCCACACGGCGTTGAAGGGGTTCGATCAGGGTCACCTTTAAATCTGGGCGAGCTAAAGCGATCACAATTCCTGGCAGCCCTGCCCCGGATCCGATATCAAAGACTGTTGCCCCCTCTTTGAAGAGGGTCGTGACAGGCAGGCAGTTAAAGATGTGGCGTTCCCAGATGCGCTCAGCTTCGCGAGGCCCTATGAGCCCGCGCTCAATTCCAGCGCCTTCAAGGAGGGCTGCATATGCCGAAATCGCCCCTACTGAGCTGGGAAAGTATCGCTCGATGAGGGTTTCACGTGAAACCTCCACCATTTTTAGGCTGGGTAGATAACTACGTAGCGATCTGGGTCTTCACCATCAGATTCACTCGTTAGGCCTAGATCCTGAATCGTGTCGTGGATGACCTTGCGCTCAAAAGCGTTCATTGGGTCCAACTTGATCGATGAGCCAGTTGTCTTCGCTTTTTCAGCCATCTTCTCAGCGAGTTTTTTCAACTCTGACTTTCGTCCTGAGCGGAATCCCTCGATATCGAGCATTAAACGGCTGCGATCCCCTGTTGAAGTCTGAACCGCTAGGCGGGTCAACTCTTGTAGGGCATCTAGAACCTGTCCTTGATCGCCGACGAGGTGGTTGAGTTTGCCGCCGACGATTGCCAGGGCTGCGCGACCATTTTCCACGTCGATGTCGATGTCGCCATCTAGATCCGCAATATCTAACAAGCCCTCTAAGTAGTCGGCTGCGATGTCGCCCTCTTCTTCAAGCTTCGCGGCGCTTTTTGGAGCTTTGAGGTCCGCGTTCGCCTCAGCTTTTACCTCTTCAACAACTTCTTCTACTACTGCTTTGTTCTTTGCCATTTTATCCTCGCCACCCGTTGTGGGTTTGTAG
>JBEAYI010000072.1:0-4332 GCA_041159375.1 Actinomycetota bacterium | reverse complement strand
ATGTTCTGAATCAACGGGAATGATCTGATCAGTTTTTGCAATTGACATTACTAAGTCGCCAGCTGCTACTAGTGATTCTTTGTTGGCAAGAGCTAAACGGTTGCCAACTTTGAGTGCGCTCAGCGTTGCAGCTAATCCAATTGAACCCGTGATTGCATTCAAAACAACATCGCACGTAATGGAAGCAACTTCTGCGGCTGCTTCCTTGCCGTCGATAACCGTTATGCCGGGTAGGGCTTCACGAATTAATTCGGCGTTGTGAATTGTGCCGACTACCCCGACGCTAAATTTCTTTGCTTGTTCGATGATAACGGTCGGGTTATTTCCGGCCGATGTGATGGCTACAACACGAAACTTTCCTGGGTTAGCGGCTACTAATTCGAGTGCCTGGACACCGATAGATCCTGTTGAACCAAGAATCACCAGGTCTCTCATGTGGATATCTTCTCACGCCCAAAGTAGACTGGGGAAATGAGTACATTAACTACGGGCGTTGAACAAAAACGTAAAGTCGTCACAGCCATTCCAGGTCCTAAATCCGAGCAGATCATTGCGCGCAGATCTGCTGCAGTATCAGCATCACTAGGCATGTCGATGCCAGCTGTTATTGAACGTGCTGGTGGCGGAATTTTGGTAGACGTCGATGGCAATCACATCATTGATCTTGGTGCTGGTATCGCAGTTGTAAATGTTGGCAACAGTGCGCCCCACGTTGTTGAAAATGTGCAGCGACAAGTTGAATTGTTTACTCATACATGTTTTATGGTCGCTCCGTACCTTGGTTATATCGAAGTATGTGAAGCGCTTAATCGTTTAACTCCCGGAAAGTTTGCAAAGAAATCTGTACTACTTAATTCAGGTGCTGAGGCACTTGAAAATGCAGTCAAAATTGCTCGTTCATTTACAAAGCGTCAGGCAATCGTTGTTTTTGAACATGGATATCACGGTCGAACAAATCTAACGATGGGTATGACAGCAAAGAACATGCCGTACAAAGATAGTTTCGGCCCATTTACTCCTGAGATTTATCGAATGCCAATGGCTTACCCATATCGTTGGGAAGGTGGCGCGGCAGCATGTGAGAAAAATGCACTTGATGTTGTCACTCACAAATTAGATAAAGAAATTGGTGGCAAGAACATCGCTGCAATCGTTATCGAACCAATTCAAGGTGAAGGTGGATTTATCGTTCCACCAAAGGGCTTTTTACCTGGCTTAGCAAAGTACGCAAAAGATAATGGTGCGCTATTTATTGCTGATGAAGTTCAAACAGGATTTGCTCGTACAGGCCAGATGTTTGCATCAGAGGATGAAAATCTCGAGCCAGATTTAATTACAACTGCGAAAGGTATTGCTGGTGGATTGCCGCTAGCTGCAGTCACAGGTCGCGCTGATGTAATGGATTCAATTCACGCCAGCGGTTTAGGCGGAACTTATGGTGGTTCTCCTATTGCTTGCGCAGCAGCGCTCGGTGCGATTCAAACTATTGAAGAAGACAAACTCATTGATCGTGCAAAGAAAATTGGCACAATCATGAGCGATGAACTCAACAAGATGAAGGCAAAGCACGCAATCATCGGTGAAGTTCGCGGTCGCGGTGCTATGCAGGCGATTGAACTCATAATTCCTGGTGGCACCGAACCAAATACTGCGGCTCTCGGAAAAATCGTCAAATACTGCCAAGAAAAGGGCGTCTTGATTTTAACTGCTGGAACTTATTCAAACGTAATTCGTTTGATTCCACCGCTAGTTATTCCTGAAGATTTATTGCTAGAAGGCTTATCTATTCTTGATGAAGCTTTAGCAACAATCTAACTAGCGGTCCAATAAGTTCTGAGTTGGTGAGTACGGCTTTCCAGATCTGCGTTTTGCAATTGCACTCAACGCTTCTAGGACAACGCGGTTAGCAAGAATTGCAGTGATGTCTGCGCTATCAAATGGCGGAGCAACTTCGACAACATCAATTCCAACAACTGGGAGTTCGAGACAGATTCGACGAACAGCTTCTAGTAATTCACGGCTTGTCATTCCGCCTGGTTCAGGGGTTCCTGTTCCTGGAGCCATTCCTGGATCTACGACATCAATATCTACAGATAAGAAAACTCCATCACATTGATCTGTGAGCGTTGCAAAGGATTCATCCAAAACAGTATTTAAACCACGATGATGAATTTCTGTCATTTCATAACTGCGCATACCTTGATCGCGCATCCATTCGAGTGTTTCATCCCCTGGCCAATATCCGCGCAATCCCAATTGCAAGAAACGGTCTCCACGTACCGCGCCAGATTCGATGAGTCGACGCATTGGCGTTCCGTGACCTTCGAGTGCGCCAAATTGTGAGTCACCAGTATCTGCGTGCGCATCAAAGTGAATCATTGAAATTTTTCCAAGTCCGCGGTGTGCTGCAATACCTGCGACATCTGCTGATGCGATTGAGTGATCTCCACCAAGAATTACGGGAATGATTCCTGCGCGTGAAATCTTTTCGGTAGCAACAGCTAGAACTTCAAGAGATTTCTTTAAGTCTCCACCTGGCATTAATAAATCACCAGCATCTAAAACCTTTAGATCTTTTAATCCATCTGTGCGAAGTGCCATGTGTGGGCGTTCGCCATCATGCGGCAAGTAATCCCCCCCACGAATTGCTTGAGGTCCAAACTTTGCTCCAGATCGATGTGATGTTCCACTATCTATTGGTGCTCCAAGAATGATTACATCGGCACCTTTGTATGTTTTTGGATCATCGAGATCGCATTCACCAATACCAAGAAATGTGAATTTTGGACCGTACATATTTCCAAGGTTTGCCATGGGTAAAGAATACGTCCAATTAATTAAGAATCGAAACCTAAACCAAGGCGATCTAAGAGTTTAAGCCAGAGATTTCGCTTGCCTTCATGCTCATCCGCATAATTAATCGACCACTGAGTCAGACGAATAAAGAGGAATCTAAATGGTTCTGGTGGAAATGGAAGAGGCTTTCTGCGCACCATCTTTAAGCGAGTGCGCTCTGTATCCAAACCATCTACGAGATCTAACATAACCTGCGCGCCGAATCGAGTTGATGCAACGCCCAAACCAGTAAATCCAAGAACATATGCAACGCGTTTACGATAGGCACGGCCCCAAAATGGTGAGAAGCGAGAACACGTATCAATTGCTCCACCCCAACCGTGAGTGAATTTTATTCCTTTTAACTGCGGAAATGTTTCTAAGAAATCAGCTGCAAGATAAGCATAAGTTTCTGCATCCGTTTCATACTCTTGGCGCGCTTTCCCGCGGAAGTGATAAATGGCGTCATATCCGCCCCACAAAATGGCACCTTCAGAAGTTACGCGGTAATAATGGAATTGGTTTCCAGCTTCAGACAAACCTTCTTTGCCAGACCATCCAATTGCTTTCCATTGCTCTGGCGTTAGTGGTTCAGTAACAACTTGGAAGTCATATACAGGAACTACATATTTACGCGCACGCTTAATGAGTGATTTAAATACGTTTGTAGCGAGTGCAACTTTGTCAGCATAAACACTTCCATAAGGAGTATGGACAATAATTCCGTCACTCGTGCGTTCAAGCCACTCAACTTTGCTGTTCTCGTAAATTTTCACACCAAGTTTTAGGCAAACCTTCTCTAAACCCCACACCAATCGAGCTGGATCAACAAGAGCCGTACCGTCGGCGTCCCATAAGCCACCTTTATAAATTGGTGAATTTACACGTGCCTGAACTTCGGCTTGTGTTAAAAACTCAACATGATCTCCGTATTGATTACGTAGATCAGCTTCTTCCTTCATGCCATCTAATTGCCAATCTTTTACGGCAATACGAAGTTCGCCAGTACGTTGCCAATCGCAATCAATTCCATATTTCTTAATTGTTTCTTCAATTTCATTAAAGTTTTCACGGCCCATGCGTTCAAGAGTTTGCATGTCATCTTTAAATCGACGGTAGCCATTGATAAATCCATGGGTAAGGGAAGAGTTGCAGAACCCGCCGTTTCGACCAGATGCGCCAAAGCCAGTTTCGCGTTGTTCAACAATTATGACTTCGCGTTCAGGATTGCGTTCTTTTGCAAGTAACGCTGTCCATAAACCGGTGTAACCAGCTCCAACAATGCAGAGATCCGTAGTCACATCGCCAATCAGAGTGGGATGTGGTTCTGGTTCTAGTGGATCTGCATCAAGCCAATAAAGTTCTGGCTGCATTACGGAGAGGTGTTTAAGAATATGAGGGTCGATGTCTGACATCGCGCTATCCGGCCTTAACCGGAATCACCCCTTCAATCACAAATCGTAGTTGGCCCGGGTCCTCCGGAACCTAACCCCACAG
>JBEAYI010000071.1:0-8159 GCA_041159375.1 Actinomycetota bacterium | reverse complement strand
ACGTTCGCCACCAAGAACGGCTGACATTCCTGCAGGTGTGATTGCTGCAGCTTTTGCCATTTCAAACCCGCGGGCTTTAACAATTTTCATGGCGTCCGTTTCAGAAATAATTGTGGCAAGGGATGCCGCAGTTATTTCTCCAACAGAGTGACCTGCCACAACAGATGGGGTGACACCGAGTGCTTTAAAACTTAGTAAACCGGCTGCAACGATTAACGGCTGGGCATTTGCGGTGTCTTTGATTTCTTCGGCATCAGCTGATGTGCCAAGAGTTAAGAGATCTATTCCTATTTCTAGTGACCAGGCAGCGCATGTATCTCGAAGCGTTGAATCCTTTAGCCAGGCACTTAGCATTCCCGGGGTTTGTGATCCTTGACCGGGAGCGATGATTGCGAGCATGTGGCCATGTTACAGATTGAAGGTTTTGCTACTCACAAGTAACCTTTGCTTCATGAAGATTGCCGTCTGCGTCAAGCAAGTTCCAGATTCTTGGGCTGAGAAAAAAATGGGCGCAAATGGTTTTCTCGATCGCGAAAGCGTTGATGCTGTTCTCAATGATTTAGATGAATACGCAGTTGAAGAAGCACTTCGCATCGTTGAAGCAAACGGTGGCAATGAAGAAGGTGGACCACACACCGTCACAGTTATTTCAATGGGTCCAACTCGTGCAACGGATGCAATTCGCAAAGCACTTTCAATGGGTGCCAATGATGCAATCTTGGTCAGCGATCCTGCGCTCGCGGGATCGGATGCACTTGCAACATCTTCTGTGCTCGCAGAAGTAATTAAAAAAGGTGGATTTGATTTAGTAATTTGTGGAACAGAGTCAACTGATGCGCGCATGAGCGTTGTGCCAGCAATGATTGCTGCGCGTCTGCAGTGGCCACAATTAACTTTTGCAGGCAAGGTCGATATCGATGTTGCAGGCAGCAAAGTTTCAATTACACGAGTGACCGAAGCAGGCGTAGACACAATGAACGCTTCAATGCCAGCGGTTATCAGCGTTGTAGAAAAGATTAATGAACCGCGCTATCCATCCTTCAAGGGAATCATGGCTGCGAAGAAAAAAACTATTGAAACTCGCGACCTTGCAACTGTTGGAGCATCTGCGCAAAGCCCATGGTCACAAGTTGTCGACTCAGCACTTCGTCCACCACGGGCTGCAGGAATTAAAGTTACCGATGAAGGCGATGCGGGAAATGCTCTCGTTAACTACTTGGCAGAAAAGAAGTTGATATGAGCCGCACATTTATCTTGGCTGATTTTTACGCAGAAGCATCGACAAAGACAACTGCAGAGCTAGCAACGGCTGCCGCTCGAATTGGTGATGTCACAGCAATTGTTTTAGCACCTGCCGGTAAAGGCGCAGCAATGGCTGCAACAGTAAACGTTGGTCCAGTTGCCTCCGTGATCGTTGTTGAATCCGCAGACTTTGCAACACATGGCGTTCCGGCAATGGCTGATGCACTTGCTCAACTCACTGCAACGCATTCACCAACAGCTGTTCTGATTGCATCTCATGCAATGGGTAAAGAAATTGCAGGTCGTCTGGCCGTAGCAACAAATAGCGGAATTATTACTGACGCCGTAGACGTTGCTGCAGATCGCAGTTGTACACAATTAGTCTTTGGTGGATCAACCACAGTTCACTCAGCCGTAAACACTGCAACTGCCGTCATTACTGTTCGTCCAAATTCAGTAGAGCCAAGTTCTGCAGCTGCAACACCTGCAGTAGAAACCGCTGCAATCACAATTGCAGAGCATGCAAAGGGCGCAACGATTACTTCTTCACAACCACCAGTAAAGGGTGGGCGACCAGAATTAACTGAAGCAAACATTGTTGTCTCCGGTGGTCGCGGAACGGATGGAAACTTTGCACCAGTGGAAGCATTTGCTGACGAACTCGGCGCAGCAGTTGGTGCATCACGCGCAGCAACTGATGCTGGTTGGTATCCGCATTCACATCAAGTTGGACAGACTGGAAAAACTGTAAGTCCGCAGCTCTACGTTGCATGTGGAATTTCTGGGGCGATTCAACATCGCGCAGGCATGCAAACTAGTAAGACAATCGTTGTGGTCAATAAAGATCCAGAAGCCCCACTCTTTGAAATCGCAGATTTCGGCGTCATCGGCGATCTATTCGCTGTGCTGCCACAGGCTACGCAAGGCGTGCACTCTCGTAAGTCCTAGACTTACACCCATGTCTGGCATCTATCTCGATCATGCGGCGACTACGCCCATGCTCGAAAACGCAATCGCTGCAATGGATGCACAACTGCGCACACTCGGTAATCCTTCTAGTTTGCACACACAAGGTCGCCATACTCGCAAAGATGTAGAAGACGCCCGCGAAGTTTTGGCTAAAGAATTAGATTGCTTAGCTTCTGAAATTATCTTTACAGCATCTGGCACAGAAGCAAATAACACAGCCATCAAAGGTATTTACTGGCAACAAAAAGCTTTGGGTAAAAACCTCGTTGTGATTTCTGCAATCGAGCACCATGCAACTCTTGATCCTGCTGCGTGGTTGGCCGAGCACGAAGGCGCCGAAGTTATTTCTGCACCTGTAACAACAGATGGCGTCATTGATCTAGATTTCCTACGTACATTGATTGCAGAGCGCGGATCTGAAATCGCACTGATATCTGTCATGCATGCAAATAACGAAACCGGAGCAATTCAGCCAATTGCCGAGATTGTAAAGATTGCTGGCAATATTGCAGTTCACACAGATGCAGCACAAAGCTTTAAGAAAATCCCACTCTCTTTTAAATCACTTGGCGTGATGGCACTCTCAATTAGCGCGCACAAAATTGGTGGACCACTGGGAATCGGTGTTCTTGTGTTGCGCCGCGGAGTCGAGATCCCTGCGTTGTTACATGGTGGGGGACAAGAGCGCGAAATTAGAAGCGGAACTCTCAATGCGCCGGCGATTGTGGCACTTGCCACTGCGGCGCAAGATAAGACTTATGACGTAGCCGCAATTGCAAAGATTCGCGATGATTTTGCAGCACGAGTCACAGAAGTTGTTCCTGGTTCATTTGTTAATGCCATCAAAGCAGATCGTTTACCGGGAATCGTGAACGTCACTTTTCCAGGAACCCAGAGCGATACATTGTTATTGCTGATGGATGGCGAAAACGTCTCTTGTTCAACTGGCTCTGCGTGCAGCGCAGGAGTGCACAGACCAAGCCATGTATTAATGGCCATGGGTCATGATGAAATCAGTGCAATGTCTTCACTTCGTTTCTCATTTGGCAGAACATCAACACAAGCTGATTGCGATGGTGCACTTGCTGTATTGCCATCAGTGATTACGCGCGGCAGAGCGGCCAGTGGCGTATGAAACTTATTGCAGCAATGAGTGGCGGCGTTGATTCGGCAGTAGCCGCAGCCCGCGCAGTAGAAGCTGGTCACGATGTTATTGGTGTGCACTTAGCTCTCTCATCAAACCCACAAAAATATCGTTCAGGTGCACGTGGATGTTGCACCATCGAAGATTCACATGATGCACGTCGCGCCGCTGATGTCATCGGTATTCCTTTTTATATCTGGGATATGGCCGAAGAGTTTCATGCAGGAGTCGTCGAAGATTTTATGAGCGAATACGCAGCTGGTCGTACACCAAATCCTTGCTTGCGTTGTAACGAAAAAATTAAGTTCGCAGCTGTTCTAGATCGCGCACGAGCAATGGGATTCGATGGCGTTGTTACAGGACACTATGCGCGCACAGAAATTGGTCCTGATGGAAAGACTCTGCATCGCGCAGTTGATCACAGCAAAGGTGATACAACGAAGGTTGATATTCGAAAAGAAGCAGAAGAACGTGGTTTGGCTGTCGCACAAAAGCCAGATAGTCATGACATCTGTTTTGTTCCTTCAGGGGATAACGCAGGGTGGTTGCGTGATCGATTGGGCAGTGAAGTTGGGCCAATCGTTGATCAAGATGGCACAAAAATTGGCGAACACAAAGGCGCGTACACATACACAATCGGTCAACGCAAAGGTTTAGGAATCACAGTTCCGACAGCTGATGGATCGCCACGATTTGTTTTAAAGATCGAACCTGTAACAAACACTGTTGTTGTCGGTGCGCGTGAAGAACTAGCAATTTCAACCATGAAGGGCGAGCGTCCGGTGTGGTGTGGACCAAGTGTTGATGGGGAACACAAACGCGGATTTGTTCAAGTACGTGCGCACGGTGCTGCGTTGCCATGTACTTACTACTTTGACGGAACCTTGTTAGTTGCTGAGTTAGATGAACCTCTTCTGGGTCTTGCAACAGGGCAAGCAATGGTTATCTACGATGGTGATCGTGTTGTTGGATCTGCAACTATTTGTGAGACAGCATGACATCAATTGCTCGCCACAGAATTGATGAACTAACTAAAGAGATTCGCGATCACCAATTTAGATATTACGTTTTAGATGCTCCAACCATTACAGACGCCCAATTTGATGTTTTGCTCGTTGAATTAAAGAAGCTAGAAGATGCCAATCCCGAACTTCGCGAACCAGATTCACCAACACTAGGAATTGGTGGGGGATTTTCAACAGGATTTGAACAACGCGATCACATCGAAAAGATGATGAGTTTGGACAATGTTTTTGATGCAGACGAACTTACGGGATGGTTTGATCGCGTAGAAAAAGAAGCAAAGGCGCCAACGTATTTGTGCGAACTCAAAGTTGATGGTCTAGCCATTAACTTAAAGTATGAAAATGGCGAACTGGTAAGCGCACTTACTCGAGGCAACGGTGTTACGGGCGAAGATGTAACTCTGAATGTAAAGACAATCAAAGGATTGCCACACACACTTAAAGGCAAGAAAGTACCGGCTCTTGTTGAAGTGCGTGGAGAAGTTTTCTTTCCGCTTGCAGCTTTTGCCGAACTCAATGATTCACTGGAGGAAGCAGGCAAATCTCTCTTTGCTAATCCACGAAATGCCGCTGCGGGTTCGCTTCGCCAAAAAGATCCGCGGGTTACCGCGTCTCGCCCATTAAGCATTGTTGTTCATGGAATCGGTGCACGTACAGGAATTGATTTCGATTCACAGAGTAAGGCTTACGAACTATTGGCAGAACTTGGATTGCCAACCAGTGATCGCTTTAAAGTGTGTGGCACTCGAGCAGAGGTGCAGAAATACATTGATTATTACCAAGAACATCGCCACGATGTCGAACACGATATTGATGGCGTTGTAATCAAAGTTGATTCGATTGCCGAACAGAGCGCTCTTGGCTTTACCTCGCGTGCGCCTAAGTGGGCCATAGCCTTTAAGTACCCACCTGAAGAAGTAACAACTAAATTATTAGACATTAAAGTCAGCGTTGGTCGCACGGGCCGCGTTACACCATTTGCATTTATGGAACCTGTAAAAGTTGCGGGCTCAACGGTGACTAATGCAACGCTTCATAACGCAGAGGAGATCACTCGCAAAGGCGTATTAATTGGTGATGTTGTTGTCATTCGCAAAGCAGGCGATGTCATTCCAGAAGTACTTGGTCCGGTAATTGCCCAGCGCACAGGAAAAGAAAAAGCATTCGTTATGCCGACTAAGTGCCCCGAATGTGGTTCGGCGCTTCGTGCGATTTCAGAAGGCGATGTAGATATTCGCTGTCCAAATACACAGAGCTGTCCGGCACAGTTGCGCGAACGTATTTATTACATCGGATCACGCGCAGCCCTCGATATTGATGTCTTAGGTTACGAAGCAGCTGTAGCACTGCTTGATGCCAAAATCATTACAGATGAATCTGATCTCTTTGCTGTAACAAAAGAGAAGTTAATGACTTCAGAGTTCTTTACGAAAAAAGATGGCGAAGCAGGTGCCAACGTTGAAAAACTCTTGGCAGCACTTGAGGGCGCAAAGTCTCGACCACTCTGGCGAATACTTGTTGCACTTTCTATTCGCCACGTTGGCCCAACGGCAGCCCAAGCACTAGCCACAAACTTTGGTTCGATGAAAGCAATATCGGATGCAAACGCCGAAGAGTTAGCGAATATCGATGGGGTTGGCGAGACCATCGCACAATCAATTACAGATTGGTTTGATATTGATTGGCACAGAGCAATTGTTTCTAAGTGGGAAAAAGCTGGCGTCATCATGGTCGCGCAAGCCGCACCACAGTTGCCACAAACTTTGGCAGGACTGACTTTCGTTGTTACTGGCGGTCTCGAATCTTTTACACGCGATTCAATTGCCGAAACAATTGTTGCCCACGGTGGAAAAGCTGCATCATCCGTATCTAAGAAAACCGATTACGTATTAGTTGGAAGCGATCCCGGTTCGAAATTAGCCAAGGCCACTGAACTAGGCGTGCCTGTAATTGATGAGACTCGCTTTAAGCAGATCCTTAGCGGTAATATCTAGCCATGATTTCACTTGCATCCGAGGTAGTTCGCGAACTTCCAGCGCCACCAATTTTCTTTGGTCTTTTCACATTCGGCGTGCTTTCTCTGCTTCTGTACTTAGTACTACGCCTCGACAGAGACTAATTTGAGACGGATTGGCATTTACGGCGGAACTTTTGATCCGATCCATAACGGTCACCTGCACGTCATCTCACAATTAATTACTCGTTCTCTGGTTGATCAATTAATTCTTATTCCAGCTGGATCACCATGGTTGCGCGAAAGTGCGCCACTTGCACCAGGACTCAATCGTTTAGCAATGTGCGAATTAGCGCTATCTGATTTACCAGATTCAATCGGTGCTCAAGTAGAAGTCAGTGATACAGAAATCAATCGCTCAGGTCCTACATACACAATTGATACTGTTTTAGAGATAAAGAAATCACACCCAGATGATGCACTTGTGCTGATTGTGGGCACAGATGCGTATGCGCAATTTGATAAATGGCATCGCCACGAAGAATTGGCTAAGTTAGTGGAGATAATCGTTGTTGATCGCCCTGAATTTCCGGGAGCATCAACACTAGATATCGGAGCACTTAACGTTTCAGCAACTGCTGTGCGAAGCGGTCACACAGAATTAGTACCCGAAGCAGTTGCAACATATATAAAGGAGAGCGGCCTGTATGCCAGCAAGTAAGAGCGTTACTGAATTAACGCAAGTAGCTGCACGAGCCATCTCCGAGAAACTTGGTACAGACATGATTGCTCTAGATCTCTCCGACCAACTTGTTTTAAGTGAAGTCTTCCTCATCGCAACTGGTGGAAATGTTCGCCAAGTAGATTCGATTGCAGATTTCGTGGAAGAAAAACTCCGCGAGATTGGTGAAAAACCTGCACGACGCGAAGGCACCGAAGAGTGGGTACTTCTTGATTACTCAGATTTGGTTGTCCATATTCAGAGCACAACGCTTCGCAATTATTACATGCTCGATCGCTTGTGGAATGACTGCCCGCGCATCGAACTAGATGTCGTCCGCGAAGGAGTCGCTCGCTAATGAGTAACCGCGTACTTCTATGGCGCCATGGCCAAACGGATTGGAACGTTGCAAATCGTTTTCAGGGGCATTCAGATATTCCGCTGAATGAAGTAGGAAAAGCCCAAGCCAAACACGCAGCCCAAGTATTAGCAGGCATGAAGCCAACAATGATTATGTCTAGCGACTTAGAACGCGCCCGCTTTACCGCACAAGAACTCGCAGATTTAGTAAATCTAGAAGTAAGCGTTACAGAGTTGTTGCGCGAAACAAATGGCGGACAGTGGGAAGGCAAGACTGGTGCACAAAATCGCGCCGATGATTTTGAAAACTTTGTACGTTGGATTGATGGAGAAGATCATCCAGCCGGAACAACTGGTGAGCGCCGCAGCGAAGTTGCAGCGCGTGCAACCAAAGCTATTAACGACGCACTTGCAGGAAAAGATGATCAACTATTAGTTGTCACAACACATGGTGGAACAGCACGCTGCTTGCTTGGACATTTGTTACAACTACCAATTTCACATTGGGGCGTTGTCGGTGGACTATCAAATGCGTCATGGTCAATCGTTCAAACAAATCCACGTGGTTGGCATTTAGTAGAACACAACGCAGGATCTATTCCTGAACCAGTATTTGGCGAAGAATCTGGTGCGCCTGCAATGCCCGACTGGGTGAAGTAAGGTTCGACTACGGGGCTATAGCGCAGCTGGTAGCGCACCTGCATGGCATGCAGGGGGTCAGGGGTTCAAATCCCCTTAGCTCCA